>JAFUJG010000022.1 GCA_017468215.1 Clostridia bacterium
AAGTGTCCTTATCGTAGCTTTTCATTCTGCATTCAAGTGCAAGAGAAAGCTGAGCAAAAAGCGGAGCATCAACAAACTCGATTTTTATAACTGTCCAGCGTGTTTTTTTAATTTTGTCGGGCTCATTATTTCCCGACACAATACCCACATAGTCGCACGCTGTAACATTTTCCTTGTCTGCAATGCTTACGGTAAAGGCTTTTCTTGCAATTACGTTTTCTGCAGTTTTGTGGTCATCACTTATACAGATGGATATTTCGTTTTCTTCGCTTATACCGCCCCACGCTGCATTCATGGCATCGGGTGTACCGTCGTTACAGTATGTGCCTATAATCAGCACAGGCATGGGATACAATACTGTTTTTGCACCAAAATTTTTACGCATTTTATTTCCTCCTGTAATTCATCCAAACAACACCTTCGTTGTATTGTTTAATATCCTTCAATTCCAAAGCAATAGCTTTTCCATCCATAAACAGCGGCTTATCGTTCTTATCAGCCGAAAGGGGTGCCACAACAAGGCTTATTTCGTCAATGGCATCTGCTCGCTCAAAATATCCGTTCACAATGCTGCCGCCTTCAAGCAAAAGAGCATCAATGCCAAAATGCTGTTTAAGCTTTGAAAGTGCAATTAAAACGTCTATCTCAGTTTCGCCTGCAAATATGTATGGTATTTCCTTTTCTCTGAGATATGCAAGATAACGGTTATCGACATTGTTTGTTAAAACCTCTATTATCCTTGCACCGCCGTAGCCGGGGTCATCGTCAATAATTTTATTTTCCTTCCAGCCGAGCTTTCCCTTAGGGTCAAAGCAAACAGCGTAAAAATCAGAGGCGTTAGGTGGGATAAAGTCTTCCCTGGTATTAACTGTTCCATAGCCTTCAAGGTCAGGATACCAGCCCTCAGTAAAGCTTGATTCCATGGTTACTCTGCCGCAAATAAAACCGTTTGATTTATAGCTGCGGTTAATATCGTAATATACCTGCGTTGCCGCTTCACACCGGGGCATATACAAAAAATCGCCCGTAACCTTGCCGTCAACACTTGTAACCATATGACAAATTATATAGGGTCTGTCCATATTATCACCTCAAAATCTGATGCAATAATTATACCACACCCAAGGCAATATGTAAAGCAATGAAAGAAACATCTTCACTCCAAATGAGTGTTAATTCTGTTGCACAAAGTTTATTAGTATGATATACTTAACCTAAAGGAGCGATGAAAATGGAATTTTTGAAATTAGCCCAGGACAGGTACTCTGTCCGCAAGTTTACAAGCGAAAGTGTACCCAAGGATGTTATCGACAAAATACTTAAAGCAGGTCATGTTGCACCTACAGCCTGCAACTATCAGCCTCACCGCATTTTTGTAATGCAGTCTGCCGAGGCTCTTGAAAAGTTAAAAAATTGCACCCGATGTCATTTTGATGCACCTTTGGCAATGCTTGTTTGCTATAACAAGGACGAATGCTGGGTAAGAAAATACGACGGCGAAAACTCGGGTGTTGTTGATGCATCAATTGTTACAACACACATGATGATGGAAGCAACCGAATCAGGTATCGGCTCAACATGGGTTATGCACTTTAACCCTGCTAAAATGGTTGAGGAGTTTGCAATAGATGATAACCTTGTTCCTGTGGCACTTCTTGTTATGGGATACCCTGCCCCCGATGCAGCACCTATCGATATGCATTCAAAATTTAGAAACATGGACGAAATTGTAACGTACTTATAATAAAAAAGCGTGTCTGACGACACGCTTTTTTATTTCATTGAATTGCTTGTATTCAGTACCGACGTGCTGTAAATAAAGAGCACATCACATTTATTAAAGTCAACATAGTCCTTCAAGAAAGCTGACTGAATATACCGTATATCCACAAGAGTTGTTTTCTTATACCCTTGTGCTAAAAGGGGTGCAAGGCTTGATGCGTAGGAATCACGGAAAACAACAAGCTCCTTGTCTTCTTCAAAACCGGGGTTTTCAATGGTTATTAAAGGCTGTGCACCTGCAAGGAACATTTCGTACATATCCTTTCCTTCAAGCTTTCCTTTATCGTAAACCTCTCCCCGGACACCCTTGCCGCTTCCGTAATAGGTTACAGTGAAATTATCAATCGTATCGTTTGTCAGATAAACCATGGTATCGGGCTCAAACCCAAGTGCCAGCTGACCGTGATAAACTCCATAAAAGGGTGCTTCAACCTTATTTTCCCAATAATCTGAGGGGATGTCCGTTCCCATTTTGTTAGCAATATGCTTTGCTACATCAATAATTTTTTCCTGTCTCCAATGGGTGTCTGTTGTGTAATAATCATCTATAGATAAATACTCAACTATATCAACATACTCCATAAAAGGCGTTTTTTCTTTCATCCGTTCAATAAAGCCGTCATAGTCCGTTCTGTTATAAAAATTGTCCTTAGCAAGGATAAAATTTTTATCGGGTATTACAGAAAAATATACCTTTCCCGCCGCATGCTCCAAAACAATTTTTTCAAAAAGCTGTGATGCATAATCTGTCATATATTCGCTTTCGTAACTGTCGATTTTGGATATGTGTCCATCCTTTACAAAAAGTGAGTTATTGTCCTTTTTCATAAGAACTTTTATGGCAAAAACGGCCTTAAGTGAGCGCAGAGTGTCCCTTGCGGGGAACTGGTCTGTTGCATACTTTTCAAAATCGGTCATAAAGGTTGACGATGCAACGGATTGCAGGTTTACCTCGGGCATTTGTGCCAGTGGACGCCTTTCTGAAATTGAAAAGCGGTCTGCAGGCTTAACAATACAGATTGCGGAGGTTACAAAAAGCACAATGGCAAACACAAAAGTTGTTATTTTACTTTTCATAGCCTACCTCCTAAAATCTGAAATATAAAAACGGATTGAATGATCCATCTGCCAGATATGCCGTTACAATAACAAAAAGCATTAAGAGTACAGGTATTTCCAGTATATCAAGCACTGTATTAAGCTTTGTTTTTCGTAAACGGTCATATACATTTTTCAAAAGCGGTGTTGAAAGTATGGCACCTAATACAATTACAAAGCCATAGCTTGCAAGGTTATAGTAAAACTCCACCGACGCAAAGGGTATATTGCCAAGTCCAAACATACCCTTAAGGTAAAGTGCTGCCTCACCCATTCCCGATGCACTGAAAATTACAAAGCTTATAAGAACTGCAAACAAAACATACAGATGGTTTATTCCCTTTAATTTTTCCAAATATTTTCCGTAAAAGAATTTTTCCAGCATCAGCAAAACACCAAAGAAAAGCCCCCATACAATAAAATTCCACTCGGCACCGTGCCAGAAGCCTGTTAAAAGCCATACAGTAAATATATTTACAAGAAGCCTCTTACCATCTACCCTATTTCCGCCCATGGGGATATACACATAGTCACGGAACCAGCTGCCCAAAGATATATGCCATCTTCTCCAGAACTCGGTAATACTTTTTGACACAAAGGGATATCGGAAGTTTTCCATAAAGTCAAAGCCAAGTATTTTGCCCAGGCCTATTGCCATATCGCTGTAGCCCGAGAAGTCAAAATAAATCTGGAGCATATAGCCTACTGCAAAAAGCCAATAA
>JAFUJG010000023.1 GCA_017468215.1 Clostridia bacterium
CAGCAGAGCCGTATCCACTGTACTCGTCTTGCAGGCAGCAAGGCTGATAACTGGTGGCTTCGTCAGTCTCCTCAGGTTTTGGGGCTTAAGTTCCTTGACAGTGTAGGAAAGCCCGACCGTGATAACGCAATTGACGTTTATATGTCTGATGATTATATGGATGTTTTAGCTGACGGTAAGTGGGAAAACCTCTTTAGAGAAAAGCCTGCTGTCTTTACACGTGAGGAAAAGAGAGCATGGCTTGACAAGAATACAGATGTTGCTCTTGGCTCAGATGCATTCTTCCCCTTTGGAGATAACATTGAAAGAGCTTATAAGAGTGGCGTTAAGTATATTGCACAGCCCGGTGGCAGTAAGCGTGACGGTGAAGTTATCGAAACCTGCGATAGCTTCGGTATTGCAATGTGCATGACACACAACAGATTATTCCACCACTAATTGTTTGGGAGGGCTGAATAATGAAGGTTTTAGTAGTTGGCGGCGGTGGCAGAGAACACACTATCGTGTGGAAGCTTTCGCAGAGCCCTAAGGTTGACAAAATATATTGTGCTCCCGGCAATGCAGGTATTGCGGCTTTGGCAGAATGTGTTGCAATCAAAGCAACTGATGTTGAAGCAATGGTTGACTTTGCGGTAAAAGCACAAATTGACATGGTTATGGTTGCACCTGATGACCCGCTTGTGCTTGGTATGGTTGATGCCATGGAAGCAAAGGGTATCCGTGCATTTGGCCCCAGAGCAAATGCGGCTATCATTGAAGGCAGTAAGGTTTTCAGTAAGGACCTTATGAAAAAGTACAACATTCCTACTGCAAAGTACGAAGTGTTTGACAATGCAGATGCAGCTATTGCATATCTGCAGACAGCACCCATTCCTACTGTTATCAAAGCAGAGGGTCTGGCGCTTGGTAAGGGCGTTATTATCGCTCAGACCTTGGACGAAGCAGAAAAAGCAGTTCATGAAATGATGGAAGACAAGGTTTTCGGTAACGCAGGCAGCCGTATCGTTATTGAGGAGTTCCTTACAGGGCCCGAGGTTTCCGTTCTTGCATTTACAGACGGTAAGACAATAAAGCCTATGGTTTCTGCACAAGACCACAAGAGAGCCTATGATAACGACGAAGGTCTTAACACAGGCGGTATGGGCACTTTTTCTCCCAGTCGTATCTACGACGAAAAAATGGCAGAGGAGTGCATGAAGAATATTTTCCTTCCCACCATGGACGCTATGAACGCTGAAGGCAGAACATTCAAGGGTGTTTTGTATTTTGGTCTTATGGCAACTAAGGACGGCGTTAAGGTAATTGAATATAACTGCCGTTTCGGTGATCCCGAAACACAGGTTGTGCTTCCTCGTCTGGAGAGCGATTTGTACGAAATCTTCGATGCCATCATCGACGAAAGGCTTGATACAGTTGATATCAAGTGGCGTGACGGAGGTGCAGTATGCGTTGTAGCAGCAAGCGGCGGATATCCTGTTAAGTACGAGTCAGGCTCTGAAATTACAGGTATCGAAGCTGCCGAAGCTTTGGGCGATATCACAGTTTTCCATGCAGGAACAAAGTGCATTGACGGCAAGGTTGTTACTGCAGGCGGCAGAGTGCTTGGTGTTACAGCTGTAGCTGAAAGTCTTGATGCGGCTATTAAAAAGGCATACGAAGGCGTTGAAAAGGTGCATTTTGATAAAATGCATTACAGAAAAGATATAGGTATAAAGAAATACAACTGATTCGGGTTGATTTTATGAATAAAAATACACAAAACAAAACCAATTTTTTCCTTACCGTTCTGGATGAAAGATTCCGGAACGGAAAGGAATATTTTCTTAATATAGACATTAGTTTTAAATCTGGCACAAAAACTTTTCCTGCAACGGTAAAACGTGAAGGGGAAGATTTTGTGTTTATTCATAATGCAGGAAAAGAAAAGTTTGAATGGAAGCTTATAGTTGATGCTATGGCAAATTATGAGTCCATGAGGCTTGTTTACAAGGAAAGAGGTACAAACGCCGTAATTGCGGCGAGCGATAGAAATGTAACACTTAAATACGAGGATAGTGCCGAGAACAGTGAGGAAACCACCTCAACTGTAAAGAACAGTCGTGATTATCTTATAAAACCGCCTAAGGCAAATACCCTTCTTAAAGAAATCGGAATTATGGGCGAAAACGGTAAAATTAAGAACGATATGGTCAGAAAATATAACCAGATAGACCATTTTGTTGAGCTTATAAGCGACCACTTGAAACGCCTTGACGGAAAGGTTGAGGTTCTGGACTGTGCCTGCGGAAAAAGCTATCTTTCCTTTGCACTTAATTATTATCTTTGCGATGTTCTTAAAAAGGATTGCCATGTGACAGGTGTTGACTATTCTGACATAGTTATAAAGGCATCTAAAAAAAGTGCAGAAAACATGGGATATTCAAACATGACCTTTGTTAAGGCTGATTTGACCGACTATAAGGTGACAACTCCGCCTGATGTGGTTATAAGCCTTCATGCTTGCGATATTGCAACCGATATGGCGATTGCTGCCGGTATAAACAACGGAGCAAAGGCAATTTTTGCAGTTCCCTGCTGTCACAAGGAGCTTTTGGGGCAATATTCCTATGATGAATTTGCGCCTCTTTTAAAGCACGGCATCTTCAAGGCAAGAATGGCAGATTTACTGACCGACAGCCTTCGCTGTCTGCTTTTGGAAGCTAGCGGATATACTGTTACTGCACAGGAGTATATTTCGCCTGTTGAAACCCCTAAGAACCTTTTGATAAAAGCATTCAAGGATGGAAAAAGGCAGAAGGAAGCAAAAGAAGAATACTTAAGGCTGAAAGAGCTTTTGGGAGTTACACCTAAACTGGAAACGCTGATAAAGCTGTGAGGTTGGATTATGAGACTACTTTTTGCATCAGACATACACGGAAGTGAATACTACGCAAAAAAGCTTGTGGACAAGTATAAAGAGCTTAAATGCAACAGGATGATTTTGCTTGGCGATATTTTATATCACGGACCGAG
>JAFUJG010000227.1 GCA_017468215.1 Clostridia bacterium
TGGGCTAAAACGCCCGAGGAACGGTTAAACATATAAAAACTCCTTTAGGCAAAAAGTGCCTGAAATAAATAATATATAAAGGGAATAAACACCGCAGGGAGCATATTGCCCACTTTGAACTTGGGTTTATATACAAAATTGAAACCAATTGCCATAATAAGAATGTTGCCGATAAAGCCCATCTGTGCAATAACTGCATCTGTGAGATAAGGTGCAACCAAAGAGGCACAAAGGGTAATGGAGCCCTGGTATACAACAAGTGTTAAACAGCTCATCATTGTGCCCACACCTAAGGTAGATGCAAAAACAATTGCCATAATGCCGTCAAGGATGCTTTTTGCATAAAGGATATTAGGGTCATGGGAGATACCGTCGTTAAGAGAGCCTACTATCGCCATACTGCCTACACAAAAAAGAAGCGATGCCGATACAAACCCCTGAGCAAAGGTAGAGCCTGTTTCGTTTTTCGTAAATTTACGCTGGAAGAAGTTGCCCAGGTCATCAAGGCGTTTTTCAATATCGATAAGTGTGCCGATAAGAGAGCCTATTGCTATTGACAAAATCATAAGAAGGGTAAACTGTGAGGACAAAGCATTTTCCGAAACGGTAATGCTGTTTGTAACAACACCCGAAAGACCTATTGTGAAAACAGCAAGGCCCAAAGCGCTCATAACGCCTTCACGCAATTTGTCGTTAATAATTTTTTTGCAGAAAAGATCCAACAGCGAGCCTGCAACAACTGCAAGCACATTAACTATTGTGCCTATACCTACGATGTACATAAAAATCACCTCAAAAACAATTTATATAATTGTACCATAAATCGGCAAATTTTCAAGGTAAATTTGCAAAAAAATTGAAATGATACAATGTGGGTGATATAATAACTCTAATATACATTTTTAAGTAAGAAGGTTATGCTATGTTATCCCTTGATGTGCGTATTCCGAAAAAAGAATACAAAATATATCTCCAAAACGGTCTTTATAATTGCATGGGAGAGCTTCTTGAAGGCTTTGTGAAAAATAAAAAGGTTTGCGTTGTTTCCGATACAAATGTTTTTCCTCTTTACGGAAATGTGGTTGAGGAAGCCGTAAAAGAGGCAGGGGGCGATGTTTTTTCCCTTGCCGTTAAAGCGGGCGAGGAAGCAAAGAGCTTTGAAAACCTTGAGTATTTATGCCGTGAAATTATCCGCAGCAACTTTACCAGAAGCGACGTTATAATTGCTTTGGGCGGTGGCGTTGTAGGTGATTTGACCGCTTTTTGTGCGTCTGTTGTTTTAAGGGGTGTTACCCTTATCCAGATGCCTACAACCCTTTTGTCACAGGTGGACTCCTCCGTTGGCGGAAAAACTGCGGTAAATATTCCCGAGGGCAAAAACCTGGTAGGAACATTTTATCAGCCCAAGGCTGTTTTTATTGATACAAAAACCCTCGAAACCTTGCCCGAAAGGGAGGTTGCATGCGGTATGGCAGAGGTTATAAAATACGGTGCCATCCGTGATAACAGCCTTGCACAAAAGCTTCTTACAGGCGAATATGAAATCGGCGAGGTTATTAAAACCTGCTGCAGCATAAAGGCGGGCATAGTTGAAAACGATGAGCTTGATAAAGGCGAGAGAATGCTTTTGAATTTCGGGCACACATTGGGTCATGCAGTTGAAAACTACACAGGCTACGGAACATATTCTCACGGTGCGGCAGTTGCTATAGGTATGTGTGCAATAACAAAGTGGTCCGAAAACAAAGGTATTACAAAAAAGGGCACATACAACACAATAAAGCTGCTGTGCGAAAAGTATAACCTGCCCACCCAAATTGAAAATCTTGATAAGATGACAGGTGCCGCAATGCACGACAAAAAGCGAAGCGGCAACAAGATAAGCATTGTGCTTATAAAGCAAATGGGAGAGTCCTATTACGAAAAGGTGGATGTATCCCTTTTAAACGAAATTGCACGTGAGGTTTAAGTATGGATATAAGGATTACACCCAACAAGTTACAGGGCTGTATGGAAATACCGCCTTCAAAAAGCTATTCGCACCGTGCACTTATTGCGGCGGCACTGGGCTCCGGTGAGGCTGTAGGCGTGGGCGACAGTGCGGATATCGAAGCCACAAGAGCGTGTCTTTGTGCCATAAAAGAAAAAAAGCCCCTTTTTGCAAATGAGTCGGGCTCCACATTAAGGTTTATGATACCCTTGGCTTTGGTTATAAACGGCTTTGTGGAAATTTCCGGAGCAAAAAGGCTTATGGAAAGACCCCTTGACGATTATTTTAAAATATTTGACGAAAAGAAGATTGAGTATTCTTTTGAAAACAATACCCTTTACGCAAAGGGCAAGCTTACGGGCGGCGACTATTACATAAGAGGCGATGTGTCCAGCCAGTTTATAACCGGACTGCTGTTTGCGCTTCCCTTGGCAGAGGGTGACAGCCGCATAATTGTCACAACAAAGCTGGAGAGTAAGGCTTATGTTGATATGACCATCGACGTGCAGAGAAAATTCGGCATCGAAATTGAAGAAGCAGATAACACATATATCGTTAAAGGCAATCAGAAATATAAAAACGAAAGGTACACCGTTGAGGGCGACTTTTCTCAGGCGGCGTTTTTCCTTGCTATGGGAGATGTTACCCTTACAGGGCTTAACAGCGAATCCATACAAGGCGACAAGGAAATTGTTGAGGTTTACCGTGCAATGGGCATGGATATTATAAAAACAGACGAGGGCTATATTTCCAAGGGCAACGCAAAGAAAAACATTGTTGTTGATGTAAGCCAGATACCCGACTGCGTTCCCGTTTTGGCATGTGTTATGGCACTTTGCCGGGGCGAAGGCAAAATTGTGAATGCGGCAAGGCTCAGGATAAAGGAAAGCGACCGTCTTGCGGCAATATGTCAGGAGCTAAAAAATTTGGGTGCCGACATTACAGAGGGCGACGATTACCTTGTTATAAGAGGTAAAAGTGTACTTGACGGCGGTGTGTGCTCTGCACACAATGACCACCGTATAGCTATGGCGATAGCAACCATTTCACCTCATTGCAGGGGCGAGGTTGTTATAAAGGGTGCTGAATGTGTGGCAAAGAGCATGCCCGATTTCTGGGAAAGATTTAACCGTTTGGGAGGTATAACAGATGAGTTCAATATGGGGTAATACAATAAAGCTTTCTGTTTTCGGCGAGAGCCATTCAAGAGGCATAGGCGGTGTTATTGACAACCTGCCGCCCGGAATTGAAATTGATATGGACGAAATAACTTTTGAGCTTAAAAGAAGGCAGACAGGCTCCTCTGCTCTTGCAACAGCACGAAAAGAACCCGATATACCCGAAATCCTATCGGGTGTGGTAAACGGCAAAACAACAGGTACGCCTTTAGCCTTTGTTATTTACAATTCGGACCAGCACTCGAAAGATTACGACAACCTTAAAACAACTGCACGCCCTTCCCATGCTGACTACACAGGCTTTTTGAGATATAAAGGCTTTAACGACCACCGAGGCGGCGGTCATTTCTCGGGCAGACTTACTGCACCTATTGTTTTTGCAGGAGCTATTGCAAAAAGTGCCTTAAAGCAAAAGGGAATCTATACCGTTTCGAGAATAAAGAGCATTATGGATGTGACCGATTCTGACTGGGATTTATCCTGTATGACATACGACAAGGCACAGGAGATGAAAAAGCTCATTATCCCCACAGCAGACAGCCTTGCAGCTAAAAGGATGGAGGAGGTTGTCCTCAATTTAAAGAGTGAGGGCGACAGCGCAGGCGGCGTTATCGAATGTGCTATCATGAATATGGAAAAGGGTATCGGAAACCCCATATTTGATGCCTTTGAAGCTCGTCTTGCATCGCTTATATTCTCTATCCCTGCCACAAAGGGTCTCGAGTTCGGCAGAGGCTTTGACGTAACACACTTAAAGGGCAGCGAGGCTAACGACCCTCTTTATACAGATGGTGAGAATATTTACACAAAAACAAATAACGACGGCGGCATTAACGGTGGTATCACAAACGGAATGCCCATTGTTTTCAGAACAGCAATAAAGCCCACAGCGTCCATTTCCCTTGAGCAGGACAGCGTTAACTTTGTTGATAAAACAAACAGCAAGCTGACCGTTGTAGGCAGGCACGATGCATGCATATGCGTGCGAGCCGTAAGTGTTATTGATGCGGCAGCGGCACTTTGTGCGTTTGACTATCTTGTTGAAGAAAAAATGTTTTGATAAAAGGTGAAAAAGATGGAAAATCTTGAATATTACAGAGCAGAAATAGATAAAATAGATACAGAGCTGATTTCGCTGATGGAAAAAAGAATGGATGTTGCAAAGCATATAGGCGAGGTAAAGCTCAAAAGCGGCATGCAGGTGCTTGACGAAAAGCGTGAACGCAAGGTGCTGGAGAGCCGTATGGAAAAGGTTACCGAGAAAGAGTACGAAGGCGTTATTGAGGAGTTCTTTGTAAAGGTAATGGCTCTTTCCCGAAGCGTACAGCAAAGGCTGATTGATTCCCACAATATGAAAAGGGTTTTGTCGGGCAGAGCAGCGTACCAGGGTGTTGACGGTGGCTATGGCTCCATTGCCGCATCGAAGATTTTCGGCGAGAATATTTATAACGTAAAAACCTTTGAAAATGTGTTTGAGGAGGTTTTATCGGACAATGCAGATTACGGTGTGCTTCCTATGGAAAACTCTACCACAGGCAGCATAACAGACGTTCTTGATATGCTCATGCAGCACGAGGTTTACATAGTAGGCGAAACTGCTATTAAAGTTGAACACAACCTTCTGGTGCTTCCCGAAGCAGAAATTGATGATATTAAAGAGGTTTATTCCCACGAGCAGGGATTTTTCCAGTGCAAGGAATTTTTAAAGGATAAAAACTGGAACCTTAACAGCGTTGTAAATACTGCAGTAGGTGCTAAGAGCGTGGCAGAAAGTTGTGATAAAACAAGAGCTGCAATCGCATCAAAGAGAGCTGCAGCCCTTTATAACCTTAAGGTTTTAAAGGATGGCATTAACTCCGGCAAGGCAAACGCAACAAGGTTTGTTATTATAGCGAAAACACCACAGCTTAGCGAGGGTGCCACAAGAGCCGCTGTTGCTTTCAGCGTGCCTCATGTATCCGGTGCACTTGTTTCCGCATTGGAAATTTTTGCAAAGCATAAGGTTAATCTGTTAAAACTGGAATCACGCCCTGTTATCGACAGAATGGGCGAATACCGTTTCTTTGCAGAGCTTGAAGGAAACATAAACGACGAAAACATGACTAACGCAATAAAAGAGCTTAATAAATATGCCACAAGCTACAAATATTTAGGAAACTTTAAAAAAATATAAATTATCACAAAAAAGGCTTGCAATTTAATCTGTAATATGATACTATAACACATTTAAAATTTGCGTTTGACAAATCTTTGAAAATATGCTATAATTAGCATGTTCGATGATAAAAGGAGAAGGATGTGAATTTTTATGTACAGCATAGGCGACAGCATTGTTTATCCCTTGCACGGCGCAGGAATAATCGAAGCTATTGAGGAGCGTGAGGTTTCAGGCCTTATGCACCGTTACTATGCAATGCGTATACCGCTTGGTGACATGAAGGTTCTGATTCCTATCGACGGAGCTGAAAAAATCGGCGTTAGGGATGTTATTAACGCTGACGAAGCAGACAAGGTCATTGAGGAATTCAGGGGCGTTGAAATCGACGCTAATCTTAACTGGAACAAGCGTTACCGTGAGAACATGACAAGAATAAAAAGCGGTAACATTTACGAGGTTGCATCTGTTGTGAAAAGCCTTATGATGCGTGATAAGGAAAAGGGTTTATCCACAGGTGAGAGAAAAATGCTTGCAAATGCAAAGCAGATTTTAATAAGCGAAATTGTAATGAGCAAGCAGACTACCTATGCGGTGGTTGACCAGCAGCTTAAGGATATTGTTGAAGAACAGATACTACAAAAGCCGAAAGCCGAATAGGTGCGGTTTTGTGGCGTAATAAGAAATTATTACCTGTGCGACCGCAATTTGCGGTCGCACATTTTTATTTTATTGCCTTGCGATAATTTCCTCGTAATACTCGGAAAACGCACAAGGGCATAACAAAGTGTTTTCTCCTCGGTTGTCTTAGTTGCAACTATCGCCAAAGAGCGTCGGAGACACTTTGTTCTTAAGGAGGTTTTGCTATGACAGAGAAAAAATTTTTTACTGCCATTATTTTATCGGCAGGGTCATCACAGAGGATGGGCTACAACAAAATGCTTTTGAAAATGGGCAATAAAACTGTTTTTGAACGTACCGTTGAAGCCTTTGAAGAATGTGATATGATAGACGAAATTATTATCGCAACACCTAAGGAATCGGTGAACCAGTACGGAGAAATCGTAAGAGAAGCAGGCTATACAAAGGTGAAATGGATTGTGCCGGGTGGTGCATCCAGGCAGGAAAGCGTGGCAAATGCATTGGCAAAGGTTTCAAACGAATGCGAATATATTGCCGTGCATGACGGTGCAAGACCCCTTATCAAGGTGGAATCCATCGAAAAGGTTTGCCAGGCTGCAATCGAGTTTGGCGGTGCGGTGGCTTCGGTTATGAGTGTTGATACTTTAAAGAGTATTAACGAAGCGGGCATGATTGTTGATACAATTGACCGTGAAAAAACCGTTCAGGTACGTACCCCGCAGATTTTCAAAAAGGAAATCCTTCTTCTTGCTCACGAAAAAGCAAAAGAGGAAGGCTTTGAAGGCACAGATGAATGTATGCTTGTGGAAAGATGTAATTTCCCCATTAAAACGGTTATAACAGGCAGGGATAATATAAAGCTTACATATCCGGAGGATGTTTTATATATGACAGAGGTTCTCAGAGAAAGAGGAACACTGTAACAGATGCCATGCATCGGAAAGGAAAAGCTATGAGAATAGGATTAGGTTGCGATACACACCGCTTAACCGAGGGCAGACGCCTTGTGCTGGGTGGCATTGAAATTGAACATACAAAGGGCCTTTTGGGGCACTCTGATGCAGATGCACTTATACATGCTGTTATTGATGCCGTTTTAGGTGCGGCAGGGCTGGGAGATATAGGTACACTTTTTCCCGACACAGATATGAAATATAAGGACATTTCATCCGTTGTGCTTTTACAGGAGGCAGGCAGACGTGTCCGTGAGGCAGGGTACGAGATTGTTAATATTGACACCGTCATTATTGCAGAAAAACCCAAGATGGCACCCTACAAGGCACTTATGGCTGCTAAAATGGCAGAAGCGTTGGAAATTGACCCTTCGCAGATAAATGTTAAAGCAAAGACCAACGAAAAAATGGGCTTTACAGGTAACGAGGAAGGCATTGAAACACGGGCTGTGGCACTGCTTAATTAACATTCTGTTCATTTTTTGATTGTGAAACAGCGACAAAAAGCTTGTAAGCTTAACTTAAGAGGTGATAGCTATGAAAATTAAAAAGCTGGTAAGCATAGTAACTTTGTCGGCAATACTTATTGCAAGTATAGGCATTGAAAGCTATGCAGAGGACATTACCGTAAGGCTGGACGGACAAAATGTAGAATGTGCCGTGCCGCCAAGAATAGAAAACGGTCGCACAATGGTACCTATGCGTGCTATTTTTGAAGCCTTCGGCATGGAGGTTACCTGGAACAACGATGAAAAAAGCGTAACCGCCACTAACGGCGAAGACACCGTAAAGCTTACGGTGGGCGAAAATGTGCTCTATGTTAACGGTGAAGAAATCACAATGGATACTGCACCCTACATAGCTGACGATACAACCCTTGTGCCTGTCCGTGCGGTAAGCGAGGGCCTTGATGCAGAGGTTGAATGGAACGATGAAAAACGCCGTGTAGAAATTACTACAGCTGAATATGCCGCCAACAAGGATGCCTGGAAGGATAATACAGGCGTTATAAATGTTACCGATATGACGGTAACAGGCGAGGGCGTTTCGGTTGAAGAAAATGTTGTTCGCATAACAGCAGGCGGAGATTTTACAGTTATTGGAGAAAACGATAACGTAATGATACACGTTAACACTAAATACAAGGTAAAGCTCAGATTAGAGGGGGTAAAAATATCAAACCCATCAAACCCTGTAATTTTCTTTGAAAACTCGGAAAAATCCCTTATAACAATATCCAAGGGAACGGAGAATTATATCACAGACGGTGAGGAATATGCCCTTGAAGCAAAGGCTGCAGTGTTCTCCAACGACGATATTGAAATAAAAGGCGAGGGTAAGCTTTATGTTACAAGTAAGGCACACCATGCTCTTGCAAGCGATGATGACATAAAGATTGAAGAAGGCACAATGGTGCTTGTATCCGAAAAGAAGGACGGCATCCACGCCAATAACACCATAAAGATAACAGGCGGCAATATAAGCGTTACTGCGTTTGGTGACGGCATCCAGTCCGAGGAAGACGTTGTTATTGAAGGCGGTAATATATCCGTTACAACAAACGGTACTGTTGCACAGTCAAGCAATAATCCTTGGGGCGGTGGAATGCCACAGGGCGGCAGAGGCGGCAGAACCCGACAGAATCAGGCGGATTGGGACAATGGTCAGGCACAATCTACAGGCGAGATGACACCCCCCGAAGGCATGGAGGGTATGACACCTCCCCAGGGCGGCATGCCTACAA
>JAFUJG010000228.1 GCA_017468215.1 Clostridia bacterium
ACACACGACTTGAAAAGGTTCTTGCCGAAACACTGGCAGGCTTTGACAACATAAAGCTTCATTGGGAAGACTGTATGAAGGCCGACATAAAAAAGCTCATAGACGAGGAATTTGACGGACAGGTGTCCGTTGCGGCAAATCTGCCTTATTATATAACAACTCCTATTGTTATGAAGCTTTTGGAAGGGGATTACGGCTTTCGTAAAATAGTTATTATGGTGCAAAAGGAGGTTGCCGAGCGTTTTTGTGCAGCTCCCGGCGGCAAGGAATACGGTGCAGTTACCCTTGGTGTACAGTACAGAGCAGATGCAAGGGTTATATGTAACGTGGGCAAGGAAAAGTTTATTCCCTCGCCCAAGGTTGATAGTGCCGTTATCGAAATGACCCTTCTTGACAAGCCTAAGGTATCGCCCAAGGATGAAAAAATGTTCTTCCGTGTGATAAAGGCGGCATTTGCACAACGAAGAAAAACCCTTGTAAACTCCCTTGCAAATTCAGGTGCCTTTGGCAGTAAGGAAGCCATCGTACGTGCAGTTGAAGCCATAGGCAAGGATGCCAATATCCGTGGCGAAAGGCTTTCCATGGAGGACTTCTGCAGCTTAGCGGACATATTCTCCGACCAACTCAAATAATAAAGCAATGGGAACCGACAGCAGCATCCATATAAGAGTATAGGGAAGGCATATCTGTCCCAACAGATTGTACGGTGCATCCGAATAGTTCCATACGTTCATTTTAAAACAAATATTTACTATACATCCTGTGACAAATTCGGCGACGGTTATTATACCGCCGCCGATTATTGCTTTTATGGCAACAGGAAGGTGCGATAGACGGTAAAATGCACTATAGAGCAGATAAAAGCACGCTCCGCCCAAAATAAACATGGTCCAATGGGTGTACCCACGCCACCAGACCTCAATTAAACAGTAGCCTAAGCCTCCCGATAAAAATAGAGTAATCAGCTTTTTCATAAATACCTCCTTGCTCTATTATTTGCAAAAACAAATAAATAAAATACTTTATTTATTGCACAGGGTGTGGTATAATAATCGCAAAAAATGCGATTATTATATGCTCCGCAGGATTCTATGCACCGCCGAGATTTTCCTCGCACACTCGGAAACGGCGATGTGCCCATTATACCATTGAAATCCTTCGGATTTATGGTATAATAATAGCATCTATATTTATAAGCAAAGGTTGAAATTAAAATGATAAGACATATAGTTATGTGGAAGTACAAGTCAGAGCTTTCCATGGAGGAGCGTGCAGAGCTTTTTGAAAAGCTTTATGCCGCAGCAGAAAACATGAACGGTAACATCAAAAACCTTATAAAGGCTCAGCTTATAAAAAATGTTAACCCCGAGGAAAAGTACGATTTGTGCCTTTATTGCGAGTTTGAAGCCTTAGAGGATGTTCAAGCCTACCAGGATGATCCTGTTCACATTGCTTTCAAGAACATTATTGCAGGCAATGTGTTTGACCGTACGTGCATCGACGCTATATAACCCAATGTGCTTAACAGGAGTGAAAACGATATGAAAAAAACAATTGCTGCTATTATTATAGCTGTCCTTTCTGTGGCAATGCTTTGTGCATGCGGCGAAAAGGAAGTTAAAACAAACACTCAGCAGGCAATGCTGTCGGCTACATCTGTCACTGTGAAGATGGGCAGCTGGTCCGAGGTTAATGTGCAGAACTATGCAGGCGAGGTTAAGTGGTCCTCGTCGGATACTTCCATTGCGGCAGTAACCGCCGAAGGAAGGATAAACCCTGTGTCAATCGGCAGTGCGGCAATCACCGCAAAGCTTGACAATGGCGAAAGTATGACCTGCGTTGTAGATGTACAGCCCGGCGTGTCCGTAATTGAAAAAATTACGGTTACAAGCCTTTACTCCGATGTGTCGGATATAACAGTTGATTATCAGAAGGACAAAACAGTAGCTCTTAAAGCAAGCTGTTATCCCGATGTGAACGAAAACATAGTGTGGTCTTCCTCCGATGAGCTTCTGGCAATGGTTGACCAAAGCGGTAATGTAACCATTTACGGAAACGGCATCGTTGAAATAAAGGCAACAGCCATGAACGGTATTTCGGGCGTTTGTAAGGTAAGAACAAAGAACGTGCCTGCAGGGGTAGCTCCTGTAGTTATGCCCGACACCGAGGACGAAATCCCTGTTATCGAGGACAAAGAGGAGGAGATTTCCGCAAAGTTCAAGTCCACCGTGCCTGTGTCATCGCCTTCGGCAAAGACCAGTGTTATAGTGAGCGATAAAAACGTGTACCTTAAGGTGGGCGAAAGCTTTACACTCACTTACGCAGTGGGAAATACCGATGCGGAGGATGTGGAGTGGGTAAGCTCCGATAAAACCGTTGCAATAGTAAAAAGCGGC
>JAFUJG010000229.1 GCA_017468215.1 Clostridia bacterium
CAGATAACACAGGCTCCCTTGCGGTAAAGTTCTTTACGGCGGCGGCAAATGCAGATGCCATTGTTAATGCACTTAAAAGCACAAAAACAATCGTTTTAAAGGGCAAATGTTCAATGGATTCGTACACCTCTGAGCTTACTGTCAATGCACGCAGCATCCTCAGAAACGAGGACGAGGAGCTCACAGGTAACCCCGACACAAAAATGTGCGATATTAAAGAGGATACAGGCTACTGTGTTACTCACGGTAATGTTCACTTTGTGGATGTTAAGGAAATTCCCAAGCTTAATCGTGCAATTATACCCTTTTATATGAACGACGAATCGGGCTCGGCGGCATACCGTTTTTCTGTTCCTATGGCAGATGCCGACAACATGAAAAGCTTTGTAAAAAAAGCAGGTGCACTTGTTGTACGAGGTATTGTCACTAAGGATAGATTTACACAAGAAATTACGGTATCGGTACGCAGTATGGAAAAACGCCCCATCCCTATTCGCCCTGATAATGCCGAAGTAAAGCGTGTTGAGCTTCATGCTCACTCCAAATCCAGTGCAATGGATGCCGTTGTAACTGCTAAGGCTTTGGTTAACCGTGCAATCGCATGGGGACACAAGGCAGTTGCTCTTACTGACCACGGATGCGTTCAGGCGTTTCCGGAAGCAATGCATGCCAAAGAGGATGCAAAGAGCGATATTAAAGTGATTTACGGTGTTGAGGGTTATCTTATCGATAAGCCCGATGATTATAAATCCAAGGACACCAAGCGTTACCATATTATTATTCTTGCAAAAAACCTCACGGGGCTTAAAAACCTTTATAAGCTGATAAGTCTTTCCAATCTTGATTATTTCTATAAAAGACCGCTTATGCCACGCTGTGAAATTGACAAGCACCGTGAAGGCTTGATAATAGGCTCAGCCTGTGAAGCAGGTGAGCTTTTCCGTGCAATTCTTGCCCAAAAGAGTGATGAGGAAATCGAGAGCATTGCTTCTTATTACGATTATCTGGAGATACAGCCTATAGGCAATAACGAATATATGCTCCGTAAAGAGGATATTAAAAACGTTAACAGCCGTGATGACCTTATCGAGCTTAACCGTAAGGTTGTTGCTCTTGGGGAAAAGATGAACAAAATGGTTGTTGCAACCTGTGACGTACACTTCCTTGACAGTAAGGACGAGGTGTACCGCCGTATTCTTCAGGCAGGTCAAGGTTATGCCGATGCAGACTTCCAGGCTCCGCTTTATTTCAGAAATACCGAAGAAATGCTTGCCGAGTTTGAGTACCTTGGCGAGGAGAAGGCGTATGAGGTTGTTGTAACCAACACCAACCTTGTTGCGGATATGATTGAAGATATCCGCCCAATTCCCCACGGTCAGTTTTCACCTAAAATTGAAGGTAGTGAGGATGATATCCGTAATATATCACGTGCCAATGCAGAGAGGATGTACGGCACTCCCCTTCCCAAAATTGTTGAAGACAGATTAAATGCCGAAATTGAGTCTGTTGTTGACCATGGCTATGCAGACCTTTACAACATTGCACGCTTACTGGTTGAGCATTCTATCGAAGATGGCTATATCGTAGGCTCTCGTGGTTCGGTAGGCTCATCCTTCCTTGCGTATCTTTCAAATATTACTGAGGTTAACTCGCTCTGTGCACATTACCGCTGCACAAATTGCCAGTACAGCGAATTTTTCACCAACGGCGAATATGACTCAGGCTTTGATATGCCTGACAAGGTTTGCCCCAACTGCGGAGAAATGCTTACTAAGGACGGCCATGATATTCCCTTTGAAACCTTCCTTGGCTACGGCGGCGGTAAGCAGCCCGATATTGACCTTAACTTTTCGGGCGAGTACCAGCCTAAGGCACATAAATATACGGAAGAAATTTTCGGTGAGGGTTATACCTTCCGTGCGGGTACGGTTTCCACCGTTGCTGACAAAACAGCTTTCGGCTATGTTATGAAATATTGTGAAGAACGAGGCTTGCACTATAACCAGGCAGAAATCGAAAGATTAAAGCTTGGTTGTATGGATGTAAAGCGAACAACAGGTCAGCACCCGGGCGGTATTATTGTATTGCCCAAAGGACATGATATTCACGAGTTCACACCGGTACAGCATCCTGCTGATGATACGGAAACAGATATTATAACAACCCACTTTGACTATCACAGTATTGATGAAAACCTTTTAAAGCTTGATATTCTCGGTCACGATGACCCCACCATGATACGTATGCTCGAAGACTTAACAGGCGTTAACGCACGTGAAATACCTCTTGATGACCAGAAAATCATGAGCTTGTTCCTTTCTCCTGAGGCTCTGGGCGTTACCAAGGAGGATATAGGCAGCGAAACAGGCACCTTTGCCGTGCCCGAATTCGGTACGCACTTTGTACGCCAGATGCTTATGGATACGCAGCCCAAGACCTTCTCTGACCTTGTTCGTATTTCGGGACTTTCCCACGGTACAAATGTGTGGACAAACAATGCACAAGATCTGGTAAGGGCAGGCACATGTACGTTAAGCAAATGTATCTGTTGCCGTGACGATATTATGATTTATCTTATCCATATGGGTATTGACCCGGGTCATGCCTTCAAGATAATGGAAAAGGTAAGAAAAGGTAAAAAGCTGCAGCCCGATGACGAGGTTGAAATGCGTGCTGCAGGAGTACCCGAATGGTATATCGAATCCTGTAACAAAATACAGTACATGTTCCCCAAGGCACATGCGGCGGCATATGTTACAATGAGCTTCCGTGTTGCTCATTTCAAGCTCTACTACCCCACTGCATTTTATCAGTCGTACTATACAGTACGTGCCGATACCTTTGATTACGAAATGATGGCAATGGGTCAGGCAAAGGTAAAAAATACCATGCAGGAGCTTGCCCGCAGCGAAAATCCCACCGCCAAGGACAAGGTTACAATGACAATTTTAGAGGTTGTTAACGAAATGTACGCAAGAGGTATTGAGTTTACTCCCCTTAATGTTTTCGATGCACACCCCACAAAGTTTTTGAATGTTGACGGCAAGATTATGCCTGCCCTCAATTCAATTGCAGGTTTGGGTACAGCGGCAGCAGAAAGCGTTATGCGTGCAAGAGAAGAAGCACCCTTTAAGTCAATTGAAGACTTTAAAGCCAGAACAAGTGTGTCGCAGACACATATTGAAGTGTTAAAGCGTTTGGGTGCCTTTGGCGACTTGCCTGATTCGAGCCAGGTAACAATATTTGAATTAGGCTTTTAAACACCAAAAGACAGCTCAATGAGCTGTCTTTTTTTTGTGCATACTATTATGTTTTCTGAAAGGCACCAGTTTTGTTTTATTAAGTGCCACCATAACAGCAGGGATAACAATCAGCTGCAGGATGATGCCGGGGATTGCATTTATAAATGCTCCGGATATAAAGGCATATACGGAAAAGCCGGTGAGAGTTCTGCTTAAAAGTATTGCCATTGCTATGCCCCACACTATTCTGCCGACAAGCATTGCCACTATCATACAGCGGTAAAGCATTTTAACGCATTGCCATCTTGCATGAGAGTATAAATATCCCACAACTCCTGCATATGTTGCCAGTTCAAACGCCATTGCAATTGCGCCCGGAAACATAACAGGCATGGTAAACATTGCCGAGCGTAAAAGCGGTGTTATAAACCCCACAACAATGCCGTACTGCCATCCGCATATAAGCCCGCAAAGCATAACAGGTATATGCATTGGCAAAAGCATATTTCCGATAATCTGTATCTGCCCGGTAAGAAAGGGCAACACAATGCCCAACGCCAGAAACATTGCCGATAATATGAGCTTTTTTATGTGTATGCTTTTCATTTTCCCACGTCCTTATCAATCTGCTTTGATTATATCACCCATGTTCTGTTTGTCAACCCAAATTATATTGAAATTTTTCCTTTAGTGTGGTAAAATAATATCAGCTCAACAAAGGAGATTTATTATGAACAAAAGAATTAACCCTTTACATATCAAAAAACTTAAGGAAGTAGTAAACCAAAGTCCCTACTCGGAGCTTTTGAGCATGAAGCTGGTTGATTTAGGTCCCGGGTTTTCTATTATCGAGATGGATATCGAGCCCAAGCACCTGAACCCATTCGGAAGTGTCCACGGAGGCTGTTATGCCTCTATTATAGATTCGGCAGCATACTGGGCGGCATATTGCAACAAGGATGAGGACAGTGGTTTTACATCGTTGGATTTAGAGGTTACAAACCTTGCAATGGCGTACTCGGGCAAATTAATTGCCACCGCAACTGCCATTAAAGAAGGCAGAAGTATCGTTCTTTGCGAAGTTACACTTACAGATAAAAGCGGCAAAATAATTGCCTATGGTACA
>JAFUJG010000230.1 GCA_017468215.1 Clostridia bacterium
CATTGCCATAGCAAGGTCATTGCTGGAGGCTACCGACCATTTGCCGTCAAAGCAGGTTATGCTCACTGTAACGTTTGTTGTAACTGTGCGTGTTGTACCGGAGCAGATATTATCGTAAAAGGACTGTGCAACAAAACCTTCGGGGATTTCGCCGCCTAAAAATTCACGGTCAATAGCATACATATCGTAAAGCGGCTCAATGTTAGGTGCTGTAACCTCTACAGTAGCAGTAAAGATGTTTTCCGACACCTTCTGAGGCTCGGGGAAAGTGAATGTTACGCTCTGTGCCTGATAAACCGCCTTCAATATACTGGACAAGCCTTCACCATCTAAAGCAAAAGCCGAAATCGCAATATCGGGCGACTTTAAATATTCGTTCATTTTTGTGTACGAAGCAAAAAACTCTGTAAGAAATTCATTGGCATCTGCTGTGGTTACCTCTTTTTTGCCGCAAGCGGAAAAGGAAAGCATGAGCATAAGTGCCATAATTAATGCGATAATTTTTTTCATGTATAAAACTCCTTTGCGAAATAACAGTTTTATTATACGACAAATTTAATCTAAATTCAATAGAAATCGTTTGATTGACACAAAAATACTCCTATGATACAATTAAATTTAGGAGGGGACAGAGATGGATGTATTATATACCGTAAAAACACAACAGACGTATGATGAATATAAAAAATATAACGATTTTTTGCAGAAGAAAACAAAGAAATTGGGACTATTCAGAACAATGCTTATCATAGGTTATGTTTTAGTGAGCATCTTAATGTTCTATCTTGAAATGTATAAATTTCTTACATTCTTTATATGCTTTTTTGCACTTTATATTGCTTATTTATTTTACTACAAATGGGCAAGAGGAAGAAATATTAAGAAAAGCTATGAATCCAATAAACTTGGCAAGGATTCCGTAGCGACCATTGATTTTTACGAAGACCATTTTATGGTCACGGATGAACATAATCAAGGAACAGTTCCTTACGATAAAATATATAAGATTTATGAATCGGATACTAATTTTTATATAATGATGTCTAAAATAAGCGGTATCGGTATTGTAAAAGATAATTGTCCGGATGGGCTTTGTGAATTTATAAGAAAAATAAAAAAGACTGAATGAAAATTCAGTCTTTTATTTTGTTATCGATATATTCGGTTGATATAACGGTGGGTTTAACCTGTCCTGCGGTTTTGTTTTCAATCATTTTTTCAAATCGCTGTGCATCCGGGGTTTTTACATACACGATAAATTCCACGTTGTCGGTAAAAAGTGTATCTTTAAGTATGTATTCGCCGTCCTCGGCTATTGCATACTGCAAAGAGCCCATTGCCGAGTAGTCGCACTTGACAGAGTAGATGTTGCAAAAGAGCTTTTCAATTCTTTCGGCAGCATCCAGACCTACCTGTGCACCCTTGGTATAGGCACGCACCAATCCGCCTGTGCCTAAAAGGGTGCCGCCAAAATACCTTGTGACAACAACGCAAACATCGGTTAATTCTTCCTTGCGTAAAACGTCCAGGATTGGCATGCCTGCTGTACCGGCAGGCTCGCCATCGTCAGAATAACGCATTATGTTATTGTCACGGACAATATATGCGTAGCAGTTGTGAGTAGCATCGGAATGCTTTTTGCGGACTGCATTAATAAACTCAACTGCTTCTTCTTCACTTATTACAGGCTTTACATATCCGATAAATCGTGACTTTTTGTCTACAAATTCGTCATATGCACCTTTTTTTACTGTTTTATAGTTCATGGTTAACCACCTATAACATAGTCTTTAAGTCTGCTTTGCAAAATTTCGTCGGCAAGTAAATCAATTTTTATTCCGTCGTTTTCATAGCTTTCTGCAAAAATCACTTCGCCGTCATGTAATTTAGCAGCAACGCCCGAGTCGGAATATGGAATTAAAACCTCAATCCTTTTTTTCTTGCCGGGGAGGGCATCAGAAATTTTTTCAATAAGCTCCTCAAGGCCTTCGCCTGTTAATGCACTTACGGATATATAATCCGTATATCTGCCCTCGGGTCGGGGAGAAAGGGGCGGTGCAGTATCACACTTGTTGAAAACCGCTATAATACGCTCAGCCTTGCAGCCCAGCTCACCTATAAGGTTATCTACCACACGGATGTTGTGGCACATGTTGGGGTCTGCAGAGTCAATAACGTGCAAAATTACATCTGCGTCAACGGTTTCCTCCAGGGTGGAACGGAAGGCTTTCACAAGATGATGAGGCAGCTTGCGTATAAAGCCTACGGTATCAATAAGCATAACACTTCTGCCGTCGGGGAGTGTTATTGAGCGTGCGGTGGGGTCAAGTGTAGCAAAAAGCTGATTTGCCGCATATACTTCATCTGACTGGGTGAGTGCGTTTAAAAGCGAGGATTTACCTGCATTTGTATAGCCTGCTAAGGTACAGGTCAGAACACCGTCCTTTGTGCGGCGTGAACGGATAAGGTTGCGGTGGCGTTCAATGTCCTTTAATTCATCCTCAAGAGCTTCAATACGGCGACGGATATGCCTTTTGTCGCTCTCTAACTTTGTTTCACCGGGGCCACGTGTGCCTATACCACCACCCAAGCGGGAGAGGGATGTGCCCATACCTGTAAGGCGTGGAAGGCGATACTTAAGCTGTGCCAGCTCAACCTGCAGCTTACCTTCACGGCTTCTGGCACGGAGGGCGAAAATATCAAGGATAAGCGTGCTGCGGTCAATGGTACGCACGTTTGTTATATCTTCAATATTTCTGGTCTGGATACCTGTTAATTCGTCGTCGAATATAATAAGGTCGGCTTCCAAGGTTTCGGCGGCAAGACGCAGTTCTTCAAGCTTACCTTCACCAAGGTAAGCCTTTGTCTCGGGTTTGTCTTTATTCTGCACAAGGGTGCCCACAACGGTTGCACCTGCAGTTTTTGCAAGCTCAGCAAGCTCGGCAATGGATTCGTCTGTAGTGTCGTTTAAAACATCTAAACTGTCTGTATGAACTCCGCACAATATTGCACGTGTAAATTTCTGCTCGTTTTCGGTCATTTGTCATCAACCTTTCTTTGATTTAATTATACATATTAAAGGTTAGTTTTGCAAGAAGATTGGGAAATTTGTCTGCAAATCTTTACAAATTCAGTAATAATGTGATATAATAATCTATGTATGTAATTTGATTTAAAAGGAATGATTGCGTATGAACAAAAGGATAAAATACATACTTTTAATAGCCTCGGTGCTGCTTGTTTTATTTGCTTCGGGCTGTACTAAAGAGGGCTATGTGGCATCCCGTGTGAG
>JAFUJG010000231.1 GCA_017468215.1 Clostridia bacterium
AAGCTTTTTTGTCTTGAAAAGACCTGTATTAACGTCAAAATACTTAGAAAGTCCGTTGACTTCTATCAAAGGCTTATTATTCATTGTTTTCACCGCCTTCAATTTCCATTAACTCCTTGCCGGAATCGAGTGCATTTTTTGCACACATCCAGCAACGGCTTGTATGATTTTCGCCCACCTCAAATTCGGGTGAGGGCTTATTTATACAAATTTTCATTGCCGCATCACATCGGGGTGCAAAAGCACAGCCGGAGGGCATATTCAAAAGGTCGATAGGTGTACCTGTAATTGGCTGAAGACGAGTGCCTGCACTTGTTGCAGAGGGCAGCGAACGCATAAGACCCTTGGTGTATTCGTGCTGAGGGTTATAGAAAATTTCATCCGCAGTGCCCTTTTCGCAAATGCTGCCTGCATACATAACTATAACCTCGTCACACATCTGTGCAACAACGCCCAAATCGTGTGTAATCATAATAATTGCCATACCCATTTCCTTCTGGAGCGACTGCATCAGCTCAAGAATCTGAGCCTGGATGGTAACGTCAAGAGCTGTTGTAGGCTCGTCGGCAATGAGGATATCGGGTTCACAGGCAAGAGCCATTGCAATCATAACTCTCTGGCGCATACCGCCCGAAAGCTCAAAGGGATACTGCTTCATTCTCTTTTCAGGCTCGTTTACGTTAACAAGTTTGAGCATTTCTACTGCTCTTTCCTTAGCCTGTTTTCTGTTACGGTCTGTGTGCAAAAGTAGTGCTTCTGTAAGCTGCGAGCCTATTGTATATGTGGGGTTAAGAGAAGTCATCGGGTCCTGGAAAATTATGGACACCTTGTTGCCACGAACGGTTTTCATAACCTTTTCGCCGCTTCCGATAAGCTCCTGACCGTCTAATTTAACACTGCCGCCGACAATTTTACCTGCCGGTGCAAGAATCTGCATAATCGAGTAAGCGGAAACGCTCTTACCTGAGCCGGACTCGCCTACTATACCTAAAACCTTACCTCTTTCCAGTTCAAATGAGACGCCGTTTACGGCCTTTACCTCACCTGCATCTGTAAAGAAGGAGGTTCTTAAATCTTTTACTTCTAATAAAGCCATTTATAAACAATCCTTTCTGTAATAAAGGCACGGATTTTTCAAATTTTAGCCGTTAAGCTTGGGGTCAAATGCGTCACGCAAACCGTCGCCCAAAAGGTTAAGCGACAGTACAATAATCGAAATTACAACTGCAGGGATAACCAGTCTGTGAGGATAGCTGGACATACCCTTTAAAGCTTCGGACGTCAATGAGCCGAGAGAAGGCATGGGTGCGTTAACACCCAGACCAAGGAAGGAAAGATAACTTTCCGTGAAAATAGCATTGGGAATCTGAAGTGCTGTAGAAATAATAACAACACTGATACTGTTGGGAATAAGATGCTTTGTTATAATCCAGCTTGCTTTTGCACCTGTCGCACGAGCCGCAAGAACATATTCCTGCTCACGGAGAGAAAGAATCTGACCACGGATAAGTCTCGACATAGATACCCAATAGAGCACACCAAATACAATAAACAGGCTGATAATGTTACTGCCTATCTTTTCCAGAACGGTACCCGAGATAACAGGTCCTAAGGATACCTTCAATACAGAAGAAAGAAGAATAACCATAAGCATGTCCGGTAAAGAATAGATAATATCAACAATACGCATGATTACAAGGTCCACCTTGCCACCGCAATAGCCGGCGATTGAACCAATTGTCATACCGATTAAAAGCACGATAATACTTGCAAAGAAGCCTACCGCCAAGGAAATTCTCGTTCCGTATACAACACGGATAAAGTAGTCACGGCCCAGTGCGTCGGTACCAAAAAGGTGCGGGAATATTTCCTCACCGGACTCCATAAGATTCATTTCTGTTCTGCCGTACTCAAAGGGTGCCAGATTATTGTACGAGGGGTCAACAGGCTTACCGGGCTGAAGACCCAACTGCTGGTCATAGGAATAAGGCCAGAACATGGGAAGAATAATAGATGCCAATGCAACTATAATCACCAGTAAAAGGCTGATAGATGCAATCTTATTTTTTATAAGTCTCTTAACGCCGTCCTTGAAAAATGTTGAGGACGGACGCATTTTTACCAGATATTCCTTTTCTTGCTCGGAAGCAGGAATAAACATATCTAAATCTGTTTGCATTGAAAATGGTTTTTTAGTCATATCTCTGCCTCCTTACTCCAATGTAATTCTCGGATCGATAACCTTATAAAGGATATCGCTTATGAGGTTCATAACAACAATAAGTGCAGCAAGCACAATTGTTGTACCCATAATCATGGGGTAGTCACGGTCTGTAATGCTGGATACAAAGGCTCTGCCAATGCCGGGAACAGCAAAAATCTGTTCAACAACCAGGCTGCCTGTTACAATGTAAGCAAGCATGGGGCCGAAATATGTTGCTACAGGAATAAGCGAATTTTTAAGTGCATGCTTAAAAATCACCTTAGAAGGCGAAACACCCTTTGCTCTTGCTGTACGGATATAATCCTGGCCTAAAACGTCAAGCATTGATGAACGTGTAAGACGAGTGATATATGCCATAGGATACAGTGCAAGAGTAATTATAGGCAGCACGAGACCGCCCTCTGCTGCACCGTTAGCCGGCAGGACAGGAAATTTTACTGCAAATATAATCAAAAGAAGTGAGCCCATGATAAAGGAAGGCATTGATACAAATGCCGTAGTAATTACCATGATAACCTTATCTATGAACTTATTTCTCCTGAGAGCTGCAACAGCACCTAAGATAACGCCGGTTACAAGTGCGATACATGCCGCAGACAAACCAAGGGGAATACTTGTTTTAAAGCCGTCGGTTATAACATCCATAACATCTCTGCCTCGGTTTTTAAGGGAGGGGCCAAAGTCAAACCGTGTAACGATATCGCTGAGATATGTTGTGTACTGCTCCATAAGAGGCTTGTCCATGCCGTATTTAGCTTCCAGGGCAGCCTGAGCCGCAGGCGTAATCGCCTTTTCACCCATGAAAGGGCCGCCGGGTACGGCACGCATTACAAAGAAGGTAACCGTAATAACAATCCATACGGTCAGGATTGCCAACAACATTCTTTTAAGAATATAAATAAGAGTTTTTGAACTCAATTTCTACACCTCGCATATTTTTTCACAGTAGTACAACCTTAATTATAGCAGATTTTTGTTCACATTGCAAGTACAAATGTTTTTTTGACAATATTTAAAAAAGAAACTCAAAAGAGTTTCTTTTTAAATCACTAATTTGCAAACATCAATCCATTTTTCGGGTTTTGCATATTTTTCAAGCTCGTCAATTGTCAGCTCAATGGCACTGTTACTTGACCCTGCCGCAGGAAAAACAGTTTCAAACCGTTTTAAGCTTTCATCAAGGTATACCTTTACTCCGTCATTTACGGCAAAGGGACACACCCCGCCTACTGCATGACCGCAAAGGGATGCAACCACGTCGTGAGGAAGCATTTTTGCCTTGGTCTGGAATTCTGCCTTAAATTTGGAGTTGTCGATTTTAACATCGCCTGCACAAACAATCAGAATGCACCCCTCGCCCATAGCAAAGGACAATGTTTTTGCTATCCTTGCCTCCTCACAGCCAAGGGCGCAGGCAGCTAAAGCTACCGTTGCACTGGAGACATCAAACTCTAAAATTTTATCTGCAATTCCAA
>JAFUJG010000232.1 GCA_017468215.1 Clostridia bacterium
ATTTTAACAAGAAAAGGGCATATCGGGTTCGTTTCCCCACACCTTATGGGAAGGAGTGCACGTTCATGAGCTTTTTCACAAACAGCGGAAAAATGATAGACATGTTAAAACCCGACACAAACTGCTTCTGCAGTGAGGATATTGCCCATGCACTCAGCATGATATGCCGTGCCGCAGGTCATTTCAAGCATTTTTATTCGGTGGCACAGCACAGTCTTAACTGTATGCGTGAGGCTCAGGCGAGGGGATATTCCCGCCGTGTATGCTTTGCATGTCTGCTCCATGATGCGAGCGAGGCATATTTGTGCGACATTCCCACACCTCTTAAGGAAAACCTTAATGACTACAGAGCAATCGAGGCAAAGTTCCAGCAAAGCATATTTGAAAGCTTCGGTCTTTATAACTTAACCCAAGACGAAGAAAAGCTGGTAAAAAGTGTTGACGAGGCACTTTTGTACTACGAGTTCAAATGCTTACATACAATTCCCATATTTTTCGAAAAAACGCCACGTCTTTTAAGCACACCCAATGTGGATTTGATGGATATGTGTGCCATTGAGCAGCTGCTTTTACGCCAGATAAAAGCGTTTGAGCATGTGGAGATGTCGGCATAGGAGGTTTTTTAAAATGGCTAAAATGCCCAACCAGAAAATGAAAGCACTTTATATTATGGACTACCTCATGCGTAATACCGACGAGGAGCATCCTGCTCCCATGAAGGAGATTATCGCCTATCTTGACAGCTGCGGTATAAGTGCCGAGCGAAAAAGCATATATTCCGATATTGAGGGGTTGCAGCTGTTCGGTATTGACATACTGTCCTCAACAAAGGGGTATTACGTTGTATCACGTGACTTTGAGCTGCCGGAGCTAAAAATGATGGTCGACTGCGTGTCGGCATCAAAATTTATAACCGAAAAAAAGAGCGAAAGGCTTATCCGCAAAATTGAAGGCTTAGCCTCAAAGCACGAAGCTGTTAAACTGCAAAGGCAGGTCTACATTGCCGACAGGATAAAGGCAGACAACGAGGACATTTACCGCAGTGTTGACACACTTTCCGAGGCAATTGCTGCAAACAGGAAAATCACCTTTAAATATTTTGAGTACGATAACTCCAAAAAGAAAAAGTTCCGTAACGGCGGCAACTATTACTCTGTAAGCCCCTACAGCCTCACCGTATCCGACGAAAACTACTATCTCATATCCCACTACCCCAAATATAAGGAGTTAACCCATTTCCGTGTTGACAGGATGACGGATATTAAGGTTACGGATGAACAAAGTGAAGACGTAGAAAACATCATGGGCGAAAAGTTCAGCATAGGCGAATATTCAAAAAAGATATTTTCCATGTATTCCGGTGAGGACTCCAGGGTTGAAATAGTGTGCGAACGAGGCATGATGAACGCTGTTATCGACCGCTTTGGCGAGGATGTATTTGTAATGAAGGTGGACGATGACCACTTTAAGGTAATAGTAACCGTTGATGTAAGCCCCACCTTCTTTGCGTGGATATTTACCTTTGGCGGAAAAATGAAAATTGTTGCACCTCAAAACGTTAAAGAACAGTTTAATTCTGTTGTAAAAAAATTTATAGAATAATAACCTCGCAACGCTCGGTTATTATTCGCTCCGCAGGATTTTAAGGTTCGTCTCCCCACACCTTATGCACCGCCGAAATTTTCCTCGCATACTCGGAAACGGCGATGCGCCAATTATTCCATAAAATTCTTCGAATATATGGAATAATAACCTCCTTCCGTAAATACAATGTAGCAAACAATGTATTTACGGGAGGATTTTTTTAATGGAAAATATATATAGCGACATAGCAAAGCGTGGAGGCGGCGATATTTACATAGGGGTGGTGGGTCCTGTACGAACAGGGAAATCCACCTTTATAAAAAAGTTTATGGATAAAAGTGTCCTTCCCAATATTGAAGATACCTTCAGGCGTGAGCGGGCAGTAGATGAGCTTCCCCAAAGTGCAGGGGGCCGCACCATCATGACAACTGAGCCAAAGTTTGTGCCCAACGAGGCAGTTGAAATAAAAATCGACTCAAACGCCGCCTTTAAGGTACGCCTTATCGACTGCGTGGGTTATGTGGTAAATTCCGCATTGGGTCACACCGAGGACGGTCAGGCAAGGATGGTGTCAACGCCGTGGTTTGAGGAGGATATCCCCTTCGACCGTGCAGCAGAGATAGGAACCGAAAAGGTTATCAAGGAGCACAGCACCATAGGCGTTGTGGTAACCACCGACGGAAGCATATGCGACATAGAGCGTTATGAATATGTCGAAGCCGAGGAAAGGGTCATCCGTGAACTGAAGGCTATCGGCAAGCCCTTTGTGATACTTCTTAACACCAGAAATCCTCACTCAAGAGAGGCAAACGATTTAAAGGAGCAGCTGGAGACTAAATACGAGGCTCCCGTGGTGGTAACCTCCTGCCTTGACATGGAGGAGGGCGACATCAAAGAGGTAATAAAGGCTGTTCTGTACGAGTTCCCCATAAGCGAAATACACATCGACCTTCCCGACTGGATTGATGCCTTAGATAACACTCATTATCTTAAAAAAAGCATTTTCGAAACCGTAAGGGAATGTGTCAAGGATGCACGCATTGTAAAAAACAGCACCGACATAACCCAAAAAATAGAACATAACGACTATATCGAAAGTGCCCTTTGTGACAAAATAAGCCTCGGGGACGGACGGGTATACATAAAAGCAGACGTAAGCAAGGATTTGTTCTACAAAATCCTTGGGGAGATGACAGGCTTTGAAATAAGCGGCGAGGATAAGCTTGTAGAGCTTTTATCAAGCCTTTCCCATGTTAAAAAGGAATACGAACGAATCCGCTATGCCTTGGATGCGGCAAATAACACAGGCTACGGCATTGTGCCTCCCGAGGTAAGCGAAATGAGCCTTGAGGAACCCAAAATCATAAAGCAGGGCGGCCGTTATGGTGTAAAGCTTAAGGCAAGTGCGCCAAGCCTGCATATTATAAGAGCAAACATCCAGACCGAGGTAAGTCCCATTGTAGGAAGCGAAAAGCAGAGCGAGGAGCTGATTAAATATCTGCTCAGCGAATTCGAAAGCGACCCGGGAAAAATATGGGAGTCGAACATTTTCGGCAAAAGCCTCTACAGCCTTGTAAACGAGGGCTTGCAGACAAAGCTTTACAAAATGCCCGAGGAGGCACGCTTCAAGCTGCAGGAAACCTTGCAGAAAATCATCAACGAAGGCTCAGGCGGACTTATCTGCATTATTTTATAAACCGTACACAAGGGGGTATCACCCCTTGTTTTTTTGTATATATAATGTTACAATAGCTGTAGGTGATTTAATATGCAGGAAGTTGTAAGCGTAAAAGTAATGCGTGAGAGCGATGAAGCTACAATAAAAAACAAAATCCCATCTCTTGAATTGATGCAAAGAGCAGGGGAAGCAGTTTTCAAAAGCTATACCTGGCAGGGGAAAACCGCCATTGTGTGCGGAGGCGGAAACAACGCAGGCGACGGCTATGTGCTTGCCGCCTTGCTTGGGGACAGATGCCGCCTGTTTTTGCTCTGCGACAAATTTTCGCCCGACGGAAAAATTTGCTTCGACAAGTGCGTTAAAAGCGGCGTGCAGTATTCCTTCATAGACGAAAGCACCACCTTTGACGGCTTTGACACCATTGTTGACTGCATTTTCGGCACAGGCTTTTATGGCGAGGTTACAGGCATGGCAAAATGGGTTATTGATAAAATAAACCAAAGCAATGCCTACGTTATAAGTGTAGACATCCCCTCGGGTTTAAACGGCGACACAGGTCTCGGCAACAGTGTTATCAGCGATATGACCGTCAGTATAGGCACCATAAAAACAGGGCTTGTGTTAAATGAGGCAAAGGACAAGATAAAAAAGCTTGTTAACTGCCCTATCGGGATTGATATTACAGGAGAGAGATACTATCTTTTAGACAAAGAGGATTTTTTGGGCGTAATACCCCAAAGGAAAAACTTTTCCCACAAGGGAACCTACGGCTACACTGCCCTCTGGGGCGGCTGTGAGGAATATTCGGGAGCCGTAAAGCTTGCAAACATGAGCCTGTCGTCCCTTAAGGCAGGCTGTGGTGTAAATAAGCTTATTGTAAACGAAAGCATTGCCCAAGCTATTGCACCCTATCTTTTGGAATCAACCCTTTTCAAAATGCCCCATGGCTTTAATAAAGAAAAAATTGACGAGGCACTCTGTGGTGTAAAGTGCCTTGCAATCGGTATGGGCTGGGGCAAGGGCGAGGAACACGAAAAAATACTTTCCTACATCCTTGAAAACTATGCAATCAATCTTGTTATAGATGCTGACGCTCTTAACACCCTTTCCGCTATGGATTTGGATATTTTAAAAAGAACAAAATGCAGCGTTTGTCTTACCCCTCACGTGAAGGAATTTTCACGCCTTGCAAAAATAGGCACAGATGCCGTAAGCTTTAAAAAGGCAAGCAGCTTTGCCGAGGAGTACGGCGTTATTGTGCTTTTAAAGGGCACGGCAACCTCTGTCTGCAACGGAAGTGATATTTTCTTTGTGCAAAAAGGCTCTCAGGGCATGGCAACTGCAGGCAGCGGCGATGTGCTCAGCGGCATATTGTGCGGACTGCTCGGCTATATGCCCATGAGCATAAAAACAGTTGCTTTAGGAGCGTATATCGCAGGCAGGGCAGGTGAAATAGCCCAAAGCGAAACAAATGCCGTAAGCATGACAAGCTCCGACACAGTAAAAAATATAGGAAAAGCAATAGGAGAAATTTATGGCTATTAAGTTATCAGACCATTTTACCTTCAGAAGGCTGTTAAAATTTGTTTTCCCCAGCATTGTAATGATGGTCTTTACTTCAATATACGGCGTTGTGGACGGGCTCTTTGTGTCAAACTTTGCAGGCAAAGAGGCGTTTACTGCAGTTAACCTTATTTATCCTTTCATAATGGTTTTAGGTGCCGTAGGCTTTATGATAGGCACAGGCGGCACGGCAATCGTGGCAAAAACCTTAGGCGAAGGCGAGAAGAAAACCGCCAATGAATATTTTTCATTTCTGGTTTATGTAACAGTTGTATCAGGTGTTATTATAGCTGCTTTGGGCATTACCTTTTTACGGAGCATGGCAGAGCTTTTGGGCGCAGAGGGTGTTATGATTGACCACTGCGTAACCTACGGCAGGATAATACTTTGTGCATTGCCTGCATTTATGCTGCAAAACATTTTCCAGAGCTTTTTTGTCAGTGCCGAAAAGCCTCAGCTTGGTCTTTTTGTAACCGTGGCTGCAGGCGTTACAAATATTGTACTGGATTATCTGTTGGTTGGCGTGTTGCCCTTTGGTCTTACAGGTGCGGCAGCAGCAACCGCCGTAAGCCAGACCGTGGGCGGGCTTGTTCCGTTTTTGTATTTTGCTTTTCCTAACTCAAGTGCTCTTAAGCTTACAAAAACAAAAATTTATCCCACCGTGCTTTTAAAAACCTGCTCCAACGGCATGAGCGAGCTTTTGGGTAATATATCCATGAGCCTTGTAAGCATGCTGTACAATTTCA
>JAFUJG010000233.1 GCA_017468215.1 Clostridia bacterium
TACCTCTGGAACACAATCCGTGCAAAGGGCGGAGCCTACGGCTGCGGATTTACTGCAAATCTTGCAGGTGATGTGGGTATGTATTCCTACCGTGACCCCAATCTGAAGGACACCGTAAAAGCCTTTGACGATGCGTATAAATATATCGAGCAGTTCGATGCATCTGAAAGAGAAATGACAAAATATATCGTTGGTGCAGTAGCCGCAACAGACCGCCCCAAGAGCTCTTTTTCAAAGGCGATGAAATCCGACAGCGATTACTTCAATGGTATAACCGCACAATTGCGTGACCGTGTGAGAGGCGAAATGCTCAGAACCACTCCCGAAAAAATCCGCGGCCTTGCAAACGTTATCAAGGCTATGATGGATGAAAACAATCTTTGTGTATTTTCATCCAAGGCACGCATTGAAAAGAACAAGGATTTATTCAACACAGTAGTTAACATTAAATAGTATAAAAAGCACCTTACAAGGTGCTTTTTTTGCGGTAATTGTGTTAAATTTTATGTTGATTTTGTGAATGATAAAGTATATAATAGCTTTGTTATATAAAAAAACAAGGAAGTGTGGAAAATGAAAAAGAAAATTGCCATAATTTGTGCTTTTGTACTGCTTATTATGAGTGTTGCACAGTCAGTTGGTGCAATCAATGTTATCATGAACAGTGCTATGCTCAAATTCCCCGACCAGGAGCCGGTTATTGAAAACGGAACAACCCTTGTTCCCATCAGAGCGATTGCCGAGGCCCTTGGCTTAGAAGTTACATGGGACGACCCCTCAGATACCGTTGTACTTAAAAAGGACAACTTCTTTGTTGAGCTTGTTATCGGCTCAACGGTGGCTAAAACAAGCTCCGGCGTGAAAGAGCTTGCCGTTGCACCTAAAATTATTAACGGAAGAACCATGGTGCCTCTCCGCTTTATAGCAGAAGAAATGGGGCTGACCGTTCTCTGGAATGATGAGTATCAGCGTGTTATCATAAACGGCCAGGTTGACACACAGACTATTGTAACACCCCCTGTTGAGGAAACTCCCTCCGAAAATGACGAGGTAGAACAACCCAAAGAAGACAGCAGCGACGTAACAGAAGACTCTACACAACCCCTGGAAGAAGAAACAGAGTTTGTTGACGATGCTGTGATTGTAACCGTGGGTGCACAGTCCTCAGCCATTATTTTCGAAATCCCCGCATCCTTTGACTATGATGATACCGACAGCGAGGAGAGCTTTGCTTATCGCTCTCTTGACGCATTCGATGCACAGCACAAATATAACTGGGACATAGTTACAAACTATGAAAGCTATGCTAACGAATCCGGCACAGACGGCATTATTATCATTGTGCAGGAATATCCCCCCTACGAAGGCGAAATTTATGATGTTGCCCGTGCAACTGACGAATACCCCGAACGCCCGGAACGTCCCGAGGTTGACTTTGGCTATATCATGAGCGAAGCTGCAAGGCTTATTTATGAGCAAATGTATGCCGAGCGTGAGGTTGAGCTTCCGGAAAATTTTGCCGAAATGTCGGAAGAAGAACACATGGAAGCCCTTGGTTTTGAATCTGCAGAAGAAATGAGCGAGTATATGAGTGGTATAGCTGAAAGCTTTGACATGATGCAGATTCCCGAATACGCCGAATATGCCGAATGGCAGATGGCTGACAGAGAATACAAACAAGAAGCGGCCGAAATTGACGGTGCTAAAGCTTATGCAGTGCGTATGTTCAGTCAGGTTCAGGGTGAGCTTGGTGACGATGTATGGGCAGAGCTGTTCTCCTCCAACCTTAATACTGATGAAGAAGTAAGATACGAAGGTGTTGAAATTCTGGAAATTGGCGGAAAGAAGATTGTTCATGCTACAATCTACGCCGAAGACCCCGACGACGAGCAGGGCGTGTACGAATATTATTACTACATCGACGGCGATACCTTTGTAACCATTTACGGTGGCACTCTCTTTGGAAGTGAGCCCTCTGCCGAAGCTGCAGATGTGCTTTCCAACATGTCGATTGAATAAGAAAAAGGTGACAAACAATGATATTTATATCTGTAATAATTGCAATTGTGCTTGTTTTTGGCATTGGCTACTTCGCACCGCAGCTGCCGTTTAACTCTCTTGTGGGCGGCAACTTTTATCAGATTGTGTCGGTAGTTCTGGCTGTGGTAATAAGTGCCGTGCTTAACATGCCTATGCTCTATATGCTCAAAGCAAACTCTAAGTACAAAAAGGGCGAATACAAGGCTGCAATTGCATTGTACAAAAAGGCGTACGGAACAAAGCGTCTTTCGGCAGATATGGAAATTTACTGCGGATATATCTTCCTTAAGGAAGGCGAGAAGGAGCTTTGCGAACAGGTTTTTAATCGTGTTGCCAAGCGTAAGCTTACTCCTTATCAGAAAAACAGGTTCGATATAAACTATGCAATCCTTTTGTGGAAAAAAGGCCGGCTGGACGAGGCTATTGACCTTCTTAAAACAGTTTGGGAAAAAGAGCAAAGCGTTAACACTGCAGGCACCCTGGGAGCGTTGCTTCTTATCCGTGCCCGCAAAACAGGCGACTATGCCGAGGCTGTGGCTTTTTGTGAAGAAACCAACGAACAGTTTACCTACGAACGCACCATTATGGCAAACTTGGGCGAGGCATACTATTGTGTTGGCAGGAACGACGAAGCCCTTACGGTTTTTGCCGAGCTTATGGATTGCGGCAGTGTTGCACCTGCACCATATTACTACTATGCCCTGGCACTTCTCAAAGCAGATAAAAAATCCGAAGCGGCTCAGATGCTTAACCTTTCGCTGAGACAGCGGTTTTCAGCACTTTCAACAGTGGGCAAAAAAACTGTTAAGGCAAAACTTGCGGAAATTACAGTCGAAGAATAAATAAAGAGGCGGAGCTCCGCCTCTTTATTTATTGTTAAAAAGGCTGAATTTGTTGATGGAAAAATGTTGACTTTTTGGGTTTGGAGTGGTATTATAACTCTGTATAATAGTCTGATACTGGGGATTTGTGCGCTCTTTTTTAAGAAAAGGTGCGAACAAAACATCCTAAATTAAGGTAAAAAAGGGCCGCCGAGGGCGTCGGCCACTACAAATATTTATTTTGTTAAAATACACAAATGTGTGTTTTATATATAAACTTTAATTTGTGGAAATGCAGTTTCGCTATATACCACTGAGGTCGACAGCGGTAGAGACGATTTTCACGTTTTCAGAGGTGTGGAAACACCTCACGTCGAAAGACAAATAATTTAATAGTGATTCCTGTTATGTATGTTATTTGAGTGGAGTGGTAACCATGAGGATGACAAAAATCAATGACGGAGTGGTAACCGAAATTGATTTAATGCAGAGTGCAGAACGCAGAGTGCAGAACGACGGAACAAATTCCGCTTGCGGAATTTGCGCGATAATTTTGCATTTTGCACTTTGAACTTTGCACTTGGCGATTTATCGCCACTATATAATAGGAAAATAATTTATTGGAGGAAATTAAAAATGAAACTTAAACGTTTTGTGGCCATTGTAATTTCCCTTGCAATGGTCCTTTCTATTGTTCCGGCGTTTAGTTTGACTGCAAGTGCAGCAGATATGACAGACGATGATCTCCTTTCATACGCAAAGTCAACAACAGCGTTGTTCGATGCAACAAACCCGGCGCCTACAGGTACAAACGACGTGGATATTGCAACAGCATATCCTGATTCCGGTCTTACAGGTACAGTTAATAACGGTTACCTTAATGTTAACAGCGGTCCGAGAATTCAGTGTTATATTGGTAGTTCCACAAACGGTGCTGAAACACCTAACTACATTAACCTTCCCAATTTTGGTGCAGGTAATGACTGGGCGCTTGTAAGCTTTATTACTGAATATAATTGCACATGGGGTAATATTGCTTGGTACGATATTGACGGTAATATCCTTACAGCTCTTCGTTATGGTACAGGCGACAGCAACTGTTTTGCTCCTTCCTGGGGTCATAACGGTTGGGGTACACCCTATAGTTTTTCTGACTATACTTTGTCTGCAACAGGCAGTGTTGCAACATCTTCCAGTGGTAACACACAGGTTGATATGCTTTTCAGAAACTACGACCCCGACGGAACAGCTGATAGTGGTGACGAATACTATACAGTAAACTTCTACTACAACGGCACATCTGTCTGCTTAGGTACATACACAGGCATCGGTGAGTTCAACGGTCTTGGCAAGATAGCTCTTTCCCGTGGTTCCGGTAGTGCCTGGCAGAGAATTTCTATGCAGGCACTTAAGATCTACGCAGGCGATATTCCTGCTTCTACAAAGACAATTGTAGCTACATACACAGTTAACGGTTCAACAGTTTATGAAAATTCTGTTACAACAGAAAGTGACAGTGCTTCTTTCGCTGCTTACTACTACAGAGAAAATGGTACAAACGTACTTTACAAGGCTGATGCACAGACACTTACAGACAGCACAACAATCGAAATGACATTGCTTGACAACTGGGGTAACTATGCTGTTGGTGATGCTATTACAGTTAACAGCACACCTTATGTTGTAAAGAGTGCGAACATTGTTCCTAACGGTGACTTTGAACATGGTATGAACGGTTGGTACGCTCGTGATAACAGCACACCTCCCGTATCCTACACAATCACAACAAGCGATAAGCCCTCTGTATCTACAAGAGCAGCACTTTCTTCTGGTGCCGGCGGTGCATCTTCCAACAACTCTATCAAAACAGGTTGGGATATCACGGTAGGTACAACATACTACTACAGTTTGTGGGTTAAGGCTGGCGACCAGTGGCACGGTTTCGGTGAATCTGACAGCCCCTCCACAGAAAGCCAGAGCCTTGTTGCAAACAGCGGCTTCGGTACAAGCAACACATGGGTACAGAAGACAGGCGTGTTCACAGCAAGTCAGGACTACCTTGTATTCTTCGAAGGCTGGGGTTCTGTAGGTCTTGCTGATGTTGAAGTTTACGAAGTAGAAGTTGACTCAAGTAAGATTGCCAACACAACAATCAAGTTTGTTGACTCTTCCAACACTTCTACTGAACTTCAGACTGCTGTTACAGTGACAGGTGTTGTAGGCGACGTTATCACAATCGCTGATTATGCACCTTCCACAATCACATACAA
>JAFUJG010000024.1 GCA_017468215.1 Clostridia bacterium
AGCCTGTTTCCCGTAAGGGTTAATAACACTCCCTAAATAGTTACTGTTACATTGAAAAGGGGATGAATGTATGAAAAAAGTGATAAGCCTGGCATTGGTTATTGTTTTGTGTTTCGCATATGTAAATGTGCTCAGCGAGGAATATTTATCAAGTGATTGGGCAAAGGCAGATTGTGAAAGAGCACTTGGCTACAATTGGGTAGAAAAGGGCGACTTTACAAAAAATATAACACGTGAGCAGTTTTGCGTTATTGCCGAAAAGGTTCTTAACAGTGCAGGGATAGAAACAATTGTTTTTTTCAGTTTGCCGCCTTTTGACGATACAAATAATTCAGCGGTGTGTAATCTGTATGGAGTGGGTATTGTAAAGGGCAAGGATAAAAGGCTTTTTGCCCCCGATGATTTAATAACCCGTGAGGAAGCGGCCGTTATCCTTTCAAGAATGTGCGACAAATTGCAAATCGAAACCAGTCTTATGATAAGCATGGTTTATGCCGACGATGCCGAAATTTCCTCCTGGGCAAGTGATGCCGTTTATAAAATGACAACTTTAGGCGTTATGCAGGGAACAGATACAGGATTTGAACCAAAGGGCAGCTTTACAATTGAGCAGGCACTTATAACCTTTGTGCGTATTTTTGATTTATGCGGCAATAAACATTTTGCCGACACGCTTAATGCCCATATGCCAGAGGATGAAAACTATATGTTTTCGCCGCTTTCGGTTAAAATGGCACTTCTTCTGGCTGCAAACGGTGCCGACAGCGAAACACAAAGCGAAATAACAAGGGCATTCGGAATTGTAAGCATTGAGGATGAAAATGCAAAGGCAAAGAGCATGATTGAAAAATACTCCAAGGTGGATGTTCTCAAATTTGATATTGCAAACTCTATATGGGTAAACCGTGACAAAACAAAGGCAAGATTTAATTCCGAATACGAAAAGTGTGCAACAGAGTATTATCATGCACAGTTAGGTGAGGTTACAGGCAAGGATGCAGCAGATAAAATAAACAGCTGGGTCAGCGAAAAGACAAGAGAAAAAATCAATTCAATTATTCCAGAAGGGTATTCTGATTTTTATGCGGCTATTGTAAATGCCTTGTATTTTAAAGGTGCATGGCAGAACGAATTTTCAAAGAGACTCACAAAGCCTGAGAACTTCACAAGCGCCGACGGCACAGTAAAAGAGATTGATTTTATGACCGACACAGGTTATTATAACTACTGTGATGACACAACTGTAAAAATTATTGAAATGCCCTATAAAAACACCTTTTCCGAAATTGACGAGGAAACAGGCATAGTAAACCGTGAAAGCTATCCCGAGCTTGATGTAAGCATGTATATAATGCTTGCAGATGATGATGTCAACGTGGCTGAAAAGCTTTCGTGGGCAACCCAAAACTTGATGGGGTCAACCTTTGTAAAGCTTTCTGTCCCCAAATTTAAGATTGAGTTTTCAACGCAGTTAAAGCCAATGCTTGAAAATATGGGCATAAAAAAAGCCTTTGACGGCGGATTTAACGGCATTTTAAAAGATGAGCAGCTGTTTATTGACAACGTTATTCATAAAACATATATTGCCATTGACGAGGAGGGCACGGAAGCTGCAGCAGTTACGGCTGTAAAGATGGGAGCCACAAGTTCAAAACCGCCCGAGCCTGTTGAGTTTAAGGCAGATAAACCCTTCTATTTTGTAATACGTGACAATATTTCGGGCGAAATATTATTTATGGGACGCTATGCGTTCGCCGTATGATTGCGAGGTAAATAATGAGACTTAATAAATTATTATGTGTTATACTTGCACTTGTGTGCCTTGGCGGCTGCAGCAGTGAAAATGTAACCGATGCAACAGATGTAGTGCCTACCGAGGAAGCCCCCGAAGCACCTTATTTAAAGGCTGTTTTGGGTACTGTTACCGACGAAACTGATACATATATGGTGCTTGAGGTTACAGAGGGCGAGGAAGAAAAAGAACTGACCGATACATTGCGGGTATATTACACAACCGTACATGGTGACTATTTATACGGAGTTGGCAGAAGGGTTGTTGTTTATTATATGTCGGATGCAATAAACGATAAGTTTGAGCTTGTATCGGACGATATTTCCACCGAAGGCTTCAGAGCCTTTGAGCTTGCAATTGAAGAAACAGGCGAAGCAAAGTTTGAAAAGGTGCTTTTGGCAAAAGATGCAAACGAAATGATATCCTTCGGGCATATGAGCAACGTGGACGTTTCTACCTACGGTATCAATGTTAAGGTTAAGGTTGACTCTAAAGAGGTTGCCCTTGCCGAGGCGTTGAAAAAAGGCTACATAACACCCCAGGCAATTGTAATGATGGCAAACCGTGATGTAAAGCTTAATCTGGCAAAGGAAATAACGTACCGTGACGGCGGAAGCAAGGAGTATGTATACGAGAATTTCAAGATTATTAAATACAACACAACGGCAGGTAAGCACGATTTATATATCGGTAATCTTAACATGAAATATTCACCCCAATAAAAAAGTTGACAGGATTTCCTGTCAACTTTTTTACTGTATAATTCCGCCGCCAACAACAATGTCACCGTCATAAAGAACAACAGACTGTCCTTTGGTGATTGCTCTTTGGGGAGTGTCGAACACTACTTTAATTGTATCGGAGTCAATTTGTGTTACCGTGGCATTTTGTGCACTGTGGCGGTATCTTACCTTTGCCGTAACACGCATAGGCTCGGTTATTTGGGCAACGGAGATAAGATTTATGTTTTTGGCAATAAGCGTATCGGTAAACAAATCCTCGTTACTGCCTAAAATAACATTGTTTTCATCACAGTCAACCTTTATTACATATAAGGGGGAGGTGTAGGCAATGCCCAAACCCTTACGTTGCCCTACTGTGTAACGGATAATGCCCTTGTGCTTGCCTAAAACTTTGCCCTCTGTTGTTACAAAGTCGCCTTCGGGATAATGCTTGCCCCGGGTACGCTCGATAAAGTCATAATACATTTCGTTCTTTACAAAGCATATATCCTGGCTGTCGCCCTTGTCTGCATTGATAAAGCCTGCATCGGAGGCTATTCGGCGTGCTTCGTCCTTTGTCATTTCGCCTAAAGGGAAAACGGCATGGGATAACTGCTCCTGAGTTAAAGAGTAAAGCACATAGCTCTGGTCCTTTGATTCGTCAAGTGCTTTTCTGAGAATGTATCTTCCGCTTTCCTCATCGTATGAAATACGTGCATAATGACCTGTAGCCACCTTGTCGCAACCCATGCGTGCACCCTCTTTAAAAAGGCGTTCAAACTTCATATGGCGGTTGCAGTCAATGCAAGGATTTGGTGTTGCACCGTTTTCGTATGCCGAAATAAATTTATCTATTACATTTTCACGGAAGCCCTCTGCCATATTAACAACTGCAAAGGGAATTTTCAGCCTGTTGGCAACCTGTGTAGCATCTTCAATATCTTTTTTTGTACAGCAGGCAGGCTAGCTGTCTCATTCAAAGAGCTTCATCAGAATGCCCTGACAGTCGTAACCCTTTTCTTTCATAAGCAATGCAACAACAGAGGAGTCAACCCCGCCACTCATTGCTATCAAAACCTTATTCATCGTTTTACATCTCCTCTGTGGGTAACAATCTGATATCCTGCACTCAGGACTCTTTTTTCAAGACACATTCTGCATTCGGCGGCTTCGTCACCTGTGCAGATTTTGTTTTCGTACAAATCATAAAGCTTTCTTACCCTTACAGGGGAAAGGTTTGGCATAACAACGTTTGCCCCTGCCTTTAACCCCAGCTCTCTGCCTTGGGGATGAATAGAGCCAAGTGCAGTTGTAGCAGGAAGAAGTGCATAAGGAAACAGAATACGCAAAATGGCAATCATGCGTAAGGTCAGCTCTAATGTTCCGCTTTTATGCTCTGCAAAGGGTGTTTGTTTATGTGTGATATACGGACCTATACCTATCATGTCGGGGGATAATTCCTGCAAAAAGCGTAAATCGGCAACAAGGTTTTCCGTTGTCTGGAAGGGTGACCCCACCATAAAACCGCTGCCTACCTGGTAGCCTATGTCTTTTAAATCGTAAAGGCACCTTTTGCGGTTGATACTGCTCATGTTTTCGGGATGAAGATTGGAATAATGGCTCGCATCTGCAGTTTCGTGTCTGAGAAGATAACGGTTTGCTCCTGCAGAAAAATATGCCTTATAGCTGTCGCGGCTTTTTTCACCTATTGACAACGTGATTGCACAGTCGGGATATTTTTCCCTAATGGAGGATACTATGTCGCATACTGCGTCATCTGTAAAATAAGGGTCCTCACCGCCCTGTAAAACAAAGGTGCGGAAGCCAAGGGCGTAGCCTTCTTCACAGCAGGAAAGGATTTCCTCCTTTGTAAGGCGGTAGCGTACGGCATTTGTATTGGCAGCACGTATGCCACAATAGTAGCAGTTGTTTTTACAGTAATTTGTAAACTCAATAAGACCACGGATATATACATCGGTACCGTAGTTTTCACGGCGGATACCATCAGCTGTTTTAAACAGCCCCTCATCATATTTATTTGTATTGATAAGATGCACCAATTCGGTATCCTTAAAGTTCAAAATATTCATAAAACACCTCGGTTAAGGGTTGAATTGAAAAAGGATTTCATATATAATTAAGTTTAACATAGATAATAATTTTAGTAAAGAGGAGAAAATCGGAAAATGAAAAAACGGATTTTGGCACTTATGGTTGCATTTACAATGATGCTTGTGCCTCTTGCAGCTTTTGCAGAGGATTATGCAAGCTGCTCTCTTAGCGTTGAAAACGGAACAGCTACAGCTGATTTTCATGTGGAAAGCAATGAGGACAGGCTCATTGCCTCGGTTGTTGTTACAGATGAAAACAACAACGTGTGTGATGTGGTAACAAAAATTTTTAACGGGAAAGACGAAAACGAATTTTCTTTGACAAGCGAACTTGAAACTACAGAAGGGATAAGCATAAAGGCTATGCTTTGGGATAAGTTTATGAAACCTGTAATTTACGGCAAAACAATTGTTTACGAAAAAAACGATGGCGTAGGCTTTATAGATATGGACGCTGTTACACTTAGTGATGGTATGTTCAGAACAAGCCAAGAGCTTGGCTTGGACTACGTTTTAAAAATGGATGTTGACAGAATGCTTGCTCCCAGCTTTGAAATGGCAAATCTTCCTACACCTAACGGTGTTGCACGCTACGGCGGTTGGGAAAAGAAGGGTGCAAGTAACTGGGGCTGGTCTGCCGATACCTTTACCTTAGCAGGTCACACATTAGGTCATTGGATGAGTGCGGCGGCAGTTATGTATGCGGCAACAGGCGATGAAACTGTTAAACAAAAGCTCGACTACGCTGTTGAACAGCTTATGTATCTCCAGGACACAACAAAGCAGGGATATATCGGAGGCTGCAGCGAAGAAACCTTCACAAAGTGCTTCTCGGGCGATACAAGCTGGGCGGATAATTACTGGGTGCCCTGGTACGGTATTCACAAGATTTATCAAGGCTTGATTGATGCGTACGAATTTACAGGCAACCAGGATGCCCTCAATGTGTGTGTTAATTTTGCAGACTGGGCAATGGATGGTCTTAATAAAATGACAGATGCCCAGGTACAAAGCATGCTCAATGTTGAATACGGCGGTATGAACGACGTTTTTGCCCAACTTTACGAAATTACCGGCAGGGAAGAATATCTTGTAACAGCAAAACGCTTTACACATGACAACATTCTTAACCCTCTTATAAACGAAACCGACTCCCTTGCAGGTTTGCATGCCAATACTCAGATACCCAAAATCATTGGTGCGGCTGAAATTTTTGAGCAGGACAGCAAAAAGTATCAGGACTACGGCAAGGGTGCAAAGTTCTTCTGGGACAGAGTTGTAAATAACCGTTCCTATGTAATAGGCGGTAACAGTGTCAGCGAGCATTTTGAGGCAATAGGTCTCGAATCACTGCATCACAAAACAGCAGAGAGCTGTAATACATACAATATGTTAAAGCTTACAGAGCATATTTATAACTGGGAGCACAACAGTAAGTATATGGACTTTTACGAAACAGCCCTTTACAACCATATTTTAGGCTCACAGGACCCTGTTACAGGTAATAAGATGTACTTTGTATCGCTTCTGCAGGGGCACTACCGTATTTACGGTACACCCTTTGACTCCTTCTGGTGCTGTACAGGTACAGGTATGGAAAACCCCGGCAGATACACAAAGTGTATTTACTATAAGGACAAGGACGAGCTCTTTGTAAACTTATACATTCCCTCCACTGTTACATGGGCAGAAAAGGGGCTTACACTTACACAGGAAACTAACTATCCCTATGAGGATACAATCCGTATTACAATCGACGAGGGGGAAGCGGAGGCAACACTTAAGTTCCGTGTACCCGAATGGGCGAAAAACGGCGCGACTGCTACCT
>JAFUJG010000234.1 GCA_017468215.1 Clostridia bacterium
CAATAATAACTTAAAGGACAACAACCGCTCCTTGTGAGCGGTTGTTGTTCTATTATAATTCTTCGCATTATCGTTCAAGCTCACCTCTCGGAGTACCTTTGTACACCTTCGGGTTCGCTTGAACAATTCTGCATCGATTTCCTCTCGTTAATTGGAGGCGGATTTTCCGCCTCTTTTATTTGTTTTATTATTCTGTAGTGCATAATGCGGTGAAGTCCATATTAACTTAAGTGGTAAAAAAGTGCACAATATTGCACTTTTTTTGTTGCTTTTATCTGTGAAAAATGTTAAAATTATATATAACTAATAAGTTCCAACAGAAAGAGGAGGAAAATTAATGAAAATACGCAAACTCATGTCACTTGTAGTTGTAATTGCTATGGTTATTTCAATGATTCCGTCAGTGGTTTCATCTGAAGAAGCTCTCACTGTAGCATTCGACACAAAGTCTCTCACCATTAGTGGTGAAAAAGAGCTTACCGGCACAGGCTGGCTCGCAACGGAAAAGGATGCTCGTGTCCGCTGGAATCAGAACTGGACAGCAGACGGAAAATGGAATAGTGCAGGAGGCGGCACCTACGGACTTATGTTCTTTGCATCACAGGCACGTGATACTGCCGACGGAAATGTTCAGGCAACTCTTGCCGATTCGGCTAAAACCTTAAAAAGCGAAAATGTTGTAATTTCCTTTAACTTTGCTTGCCAGGAAAAGGAAAATCTTTATCAGAGATGGAACTTTAAAGATAACGACAATAATGTTTTTGCAACATTCTATTTTGACAAAAACGAAAAGGTGAGCGTTGGCTTAGATGAAAAGGTTGTTGAAACAGGAGCTAACAAAGCGTACGAAATCCGTGGTCAGGAAATTGTTATAACAGCAAAAAAGAATGCCGATGGAAAGTATACGGTTACATATACTCTTAATGGTAAGAGCATCGCCTCTGAGACGGTTGACAATGTAAACGGCTTTAAGACAATTGAAGCTAAAATCCCCAGATATAACGACCAGTGGGGCGCAGCGGCACTTTTAAATCTTAAAATAAGCTACCTTAAAAATAACACTGTTTCTGACAAGGAAATTGCGGAATATACCCTTGTTAACACACCTCCCACTATGAATGTTACCGGTGGCAGCAAAGACTATCTTGTTGATTCCTTTGAACCTATCACAATCACACATCCTGCGGGCGATGCATTTATTTACTATACTCTTGACGGCACAGACCCCACAAAGGATTCCAACAAGTATCAGGGTCCTTTCCATGTTGGCGATGTAGGTCATGTTAAGGCAAGAGCTATTTCAGAAAGCGGTGCAATGGGCGACATTGTAGAAGCATGGGTTTACAACAGACCTTGGGCAGCTACAGCAGCCGAGTTCCGTATTGAAGGCGAAAACACAGTAAACAACGTTAAGGTTGCATGGCCCTTATATCCCAATGCAACAAAGTACGAGGTTTACCGTGACGGTGTACTTGTCGGCACAACAATCGGTGATGCTGTTGACGAATACAATCTTCCCATAAACAAGAATTTCAAGTATACAGTTAAGGCATATAACGGCGATGTTCAGATTGCAGAAGGTACAACAAACACAGTTACAACCTTTGCAATCGATGTTACCGAAGTTACAGGCTATGACGATAACAGAAGACGTGGCTGGGTACCCACTGATGAAAATGGTGACGATGCTCTGGCTACACCCAAGCCCTCCGGTTATGAAATTAACGGTAAGTACTACAAGGTTAAGAACGAAGGCGTTTCTCGTGAGCTTTTTGCATCTCTTGGCTTAGACCCCACAATCTGGGACAACAGATGTACTTGCGTAGCTTTCTATTATCAGGAAAGTGAAGACGGTTTCAACTGGCCGGAAGAATGGACACCTATCTATCCCGTATTTATCGACCTTCGTTTCGAGGGTAAGCAGGTAGGTATGCACTACGATGGTGAATCCATCATCTGGTCTGCTCATGCAGAAGGTACAAACGGCTACGACGTTGCAAAATTGTTCTTTGCATCCTTCCAGCCGGGCAAAGGCACAAAGGAAGTTGAACCCTATGCTTACATAGTTTCCGGTAATGTTATAAAGAAGCAGGACGATCCCTGGGAACAGTATGAAAACTATGGAGATAAGGTTGGCAGCAACCAGTTCAGCAGCTTCTATATCGGCCGTCCCTTCGGTTACGACTCCCGTGACATGGTTCGTTTCACAGAAGGCGACACAATGTACACCTTCTCATCTACAAACATGAACCAGGATAAGCTTGTTATCAAGCTTGACGAAAACTGGACAAAGCCTGTTGAGGTAACAAACGTTATCCTTAAGGGTCAGAGACGAGAAGCACCCTCAGTATTTAAGTCAGGAGACAGATACTATATTTACACTTCAATAGCAAACGGCTGGTTTGCATCTCAGGCAAAATATTCATCTGCAACAAGTATTGATGGTGTATGGTCACCCGGCAGACCCATTGCAAATGCAGGTACCTTCGGCTCACAGGCAAATGGTGTATGGGGCTACGGCAGTGAATCAGGCCGTTGGGTACAGCGTGGTCACGGTTACAACTGGGGTCAGTCAGGCGGCTGGAGAAAGAGTAACTATCAGATATTCTTCCACATGGCACTTAATGACGGTATAGCTACAGGTAACTGGTGCTATAAGATGGAATACCATCCCTATTGGGGAGCTATAGCTGTTCAGTCGGGTGAAACAGTATCGCTTGGCAAGAAGGCAACTATCGACGGTAAGGAATGTCCCTATCTTACAGATAACGTACAGCTTGAAAGAACAGGCGTTACAGAAGTAGGTCATCTTCCATACCAGATTATTGTTGACCTGGAAGTTCCCACAGTTGTAAGTGAGGTTAACCTTACAAACGATATTTACAACGGTTCCAACTGTGCAAGCTACTACAAGGTATACGGCAGTAACGACCAGACCAGCTGGGAATTATTGGCAGATGCAACAAGCAAGGACGATGATGACCCTGCGTTCCGTTCCTGCTGGGTAGATACAGACAAGGCATTTAGATACATTAAGGTTGATGTTCTTGAAGTTAACAACATCCAGGGCGGCAACAACTCAGCACTTTGGGGCGGTAAGCCTCTCGAGGTTGCTATCTACGGTAAGCCCGAAGGCTGGACACCCGAATACTACGACCTTAGTGCACAGACCGAAATTCTTGTTGGCTATGGTCAGAACAATATCGACTTCACCCCCTATGGTCAGGAGCCTGTTATTGTTAACAACAGAACACTCGTACCCCTTCGTGCAATCTTCGAAGCTATGGGAGCAGAGGTTAAGTGGGATGACGCAACAAAGACAGTTACCGCTACTCGTGGCGATGTAACAATTTCCCTTACAATCGGCTCCGACCAGCTTTATGTAAACGGTGAAGCTGTTACAATAGATGTTCCTGCACAGATTATGGGTGGCAGAACAATGATTCCTGTTCGTGCAATTGCCGAAAGCTTCGGCTGCGAAGTTAACTGGAACCAGAAGGCAAAGAGAGTAGCTATAACAGAAGACTAAAAATTAACGGATTAAATCGTGCAGATCATGCGAAGAATATAAATCCAATAATAACTTAAAGGACAACAACCGCTCCTTGTGAGCGGTTGTTGTTCTATTATAATTCTTCGCATTATCGTTCAAGCTCACCTCTCGGAGTACCTTTGTACACCTTCGGGTTCGCTTGAACAATTCTGCATCGATTTC
>JAFUJG010000235.1 GCA_017468215.1 Clostridia bacterium
ACGCTATTTTGTCACGTTGCACCGTGTTCGAGTTTGAAAGTGTATCTCCCGGTGATATAAAGGAAGCCATACAGCGTGCAAGGGCAATCATCGGCGAGGATATTGTCATTACAGACGAGGCAGAGGAGCACATTGCAAACACCTCCTCGGGTGATGTGAGAAAGGCTCTTAACACTTTGGAGGTATCGGCACTTTCTGCAAAAGCCGACGAGAGCGGCAAAAGGGTTATCACACTTGAAATTGTGGAAGGAACAACCCGCAAAAAAGCCTTCCGTCATGACCGTGACGGTGACGACCACTACGATGTTTTGTCAGCTTTTCAGAAATCTGTCCGTGGCAGTGACGTAGATGCGGCAATCCACTATATGTCTCGTCTTTTAACTGCCGGTGACCTGCAGAGTGTATGCCGAAGGATACTTGTTATGGCTTCTGAGGACATAGGTCTTGCGTACCCCAATGCAATTGTTATTACAAAGGCCTGTGTTGATGCGGCGTTGCAGCTTGGTTTGCCCGAAGCAAGGATACCTCTTGCGGAAGCGGTTATCATGCTTGCAACTGCACCAAAGTCAAACAGTGCAATCTGTGCGGTTGATGCAGCAATGGCCGACATTGCAAAGGGCGATACAGGCGAGGTGCCTGCACACCTTAAGGACAGCCATTACAAAGGCGCACAAAGCCTTGGTCACGGACAAGGGTATAAATATCCTCATTCGTATCCTAATCACTACACTCCGCAGCAGTATTTGCCCGACAAAATAAAAAACCGCAGGTATTACGAATACGGCGACAATAAAATGGAGCAGGCAACCCAAACCTATTGGAAAAACATTAAAGGGAAATAATTGTAGGCTCCGATGTCCTCGGTGACCTGTGATTAATTAATGCCATTTGGAAAAATATAGACAAAGGTAGACAGCATAAAAAAATCCTTCCGGGGAAAGATTTTAATATATCTTTCCTCAGGAGGATTTTTATGATTAATAAGGTTCAGTTAAGCGGTGTAAATACATCAAAGCTGCCTGTTTTGTCGGCAAAGGAAAAGCAGGCACTTTTTGAGAAAATTAAAAAAGGCGACAAAAAGGCGAGAGAGGAATTTATAAACGGAAATTTAAGGCTTGTGTTAAGCATTATAGGGCGGTTTTCCTCACGTGGTGAAAACCCCGACGATTTGTTTCAGGTGGGATGTGTGGGGCTTATTAAAGCCCTTGACAATTTCGACACCGAGCAGGGGGTACAGTTTTCAACATATGCGGTGCCCATGATAATTGGCGAGATAAGAAGCTACTTGCTTGATTACAACTCAATAAGGGTGTCACGCTCTGTAAGAGATACGGCATACCGTGCACTGCAGGTTAAGGAAAGGCTTGTTGCTCTCTACGGCAAGGAGCCTACCATTGAGCAGATAGCAAAGGAGCTGGAAAAACCAAAGGAGGAAATTGTCTTTGCATTGGACGCCATCTGTGAGCCTGTAAGCTTGTTCGAGCCTGTTTACCACGACGGCGGCGATACGGTTTTTATTATGGACCAGCTGTCAGACGAAAAGAGCGACGAGGCTTGGATTGAGCACATTGTTTTAAAAGAGGCAATGGAGCACCTTAGCAATAAAGAACGGCAAATTCTTGACCTGCGGTTTTTCCGTGGAAGAACGCAAACCGAGGTCGCCGAGGAGGTTGGCATAAGCCAGGCTCAGGTGTCAAGACTGGAAAAAAGTGCAATAAAGCATATGAGGAAGTATGTATGAGGCTATAAATGAAACCTCTCAATTTTACATTGAGAGGTTTTATTTTATTTCGCCATGTTCTTTTTCAAAGTCGGCTATTCTCTTTTTTATCATTTGCTCAAGCTCTTTGTTTTTTGTTCTGCCTTCAAATTCGGCAATATACCCAAGTTTTTCTAAAAGATAAGGACTTATCCTCAATGTATATCTCGCCAAAGTATCCTTCATTTTGACGCCTCCAAGAGTAATTATTGACATAATTATATCGTCATATTATAATTAATAGTAAAAATGACGCATTTGTGACGCATAGTTTTTGAGGAGATTTGACTATGAACTGTACATTTTTGGGCCACAGAGATTGTGATTTTTCAATCTCTGTCGAGCTTGAGATGACGATTGAAAATCTGATAAAAAATAAAGGAGTTAACCACTTTTTTCTTGGCAATCATGGTAATTTTGACCGTATTGCACTTCACAGCGTTACTACATTACAAGGAAAATATCCCCATATTACATATGAAATTGTGCTGGCATATATCCCCGACAAGCAAATTAATCATCCTGCTTTATATCCCGAAGGTATTGAAAAAATACCAAAAAAATTTGCAATATGCTTTCGTAATAAATGGATGGTTAATCATTCAGATTATATTGTTTCGCATATAAGATGCGACTTTGGTGCTGCATATCACTTTGTTACTCTTGCAAAGAAACTGGGAAAAGAAGTAATTAATATATTATAAATTCAATAATAGCAAATCTTCACATTTTGCTGGCAAAATATATCGCATTGGCGATAGCCAATATATCACAAAACCTCTCAATTTTACATTGAGAGGTTTTATTTTATAGTCCTGTTAAATCAAAGGTGGGAATAAAGCTTTCCTTTGCCGTTTCGCCCTTCTGGATAAAAGCGTTTTTTATCCCCAGATGCAAGGCGTAATTGATTAAAGATTTATATTCATAATCGGTTACGGTGCGGTTGAGGTTTTCGTATTGGTGCTTTTTTATGGGGGTATACTGGTTCATAAGGCTTATGTAAATATTATCGCCGTATGTGTCGTAAAGATATTTTACTATCATCTTTGTTTCAATCAGATGCTCGGGAAGCAGCAGTACACGCACAATAACACCTTTTTTTATAAGACCCTTTTCAAATATGGGTTTAGGTGCAATTTTCACCATTTGGGCAAGGGCGTCCTTTGCATATTGTGTGTAGTCAGGAGCGTTGGAATATTTTTGTGCAGTCTGTGGCGTAATGTATTTAAAATCTGTAAGGAAAACATCAACGGTGTCTTTCAGTAGCTTTACCGTTTCAGCCTTTTCAAAACCCGAGGTATTGTAAACAACAGGCAATGTAAGCTCCTTTTCTCGTGCAAGGTTTATCCCTTCAATAATATGCGGTACATAGTGGGTGGGGGTCACAAGGTTTATGTTGTGTGCACCATCTTTTTCAAGGCGGAGGCATATATCCGCAAAAGCCTCTGCGGAAATTTCCTTCCCGCCCTCATTGTGGGCGATGGAGTAGTTCTGGCAATACACGCACTTAAGGCTGCAGCCACGGAAAAACACCGTACCGGAGCCATTTGTGCCCGAAACAGGCGGCTCCTCCCACATGTGAAGTGCAGCACGTGTTACATTCAGGCTTGCTCCTTCGCCGCAGTAGCCACAAGCTGTTGTTCGGTCAATATTACATTCTCTTGGACAAAGGTTACATTTTTTGTATAAATCAGTCATCTATTTTCTCCCAGTAGTAATCGTTGGCACCGTTGCCGTAAGTGGAACAGATAACCGTGCCCATTGTGTCGGTACGGTAGGTGACAACATCATTTTCCGAAAGCTTTTCGGTTGTTTCCCAATGGGGATGACCGTAGTCGTTATTTGCTCCACAGGAGATAACCGCATACATAGGGTCAACCCTCTCAAGGAAATCATCGCAGGTAGAGGTGGAGGAGCCGTGATGCCCAACTGAAAGTACATCAGCTGAAACATCGGCAGTTATATCATACTCGCTTTCTGCCTCGGCATCCCCTGTAAAGAGGAAGGAGGCATCCTTGTATGTAAGGCGGATAACAATGCTCATGTTGTTTAAATCGTCATAATACTTTACAGGAGCCACCGCTTCAATGGTAAGCTCATCATCCGAGTATAAAAGCGTGTCGGCATAAGTAAGTGTATAGCCAAGGTTTTTTCTTGAAAGTGCTTTTTTAACATCACGGAAGGATGCCATGTCAGTTTCCGCATCGGTCATATACACACTTCCTATTTCATAATTATCTATTACGGTATCCATGGAGCCAATGTGGTCCTCATGAGGGTGGGTGGCAATGAGGTAGTCGATTTTGTCAATACCTAACCAATCCAGATAATTGCAGATTAAATCACCATCGTCATTGTTGCCGAAATCAATCATCATAATTTCACCTTGGGGAAGCTCAACTATCTGGCAATCAGCCTGACCAACGTCAACAAAATGAACTCTCAGCTCGCCATTGTCGGGCACAGACTGCTCGGGAAGCTCCCCCTCGGGCGAGTTAAAAAATGCCATACGGGGGCTTAT
>JAFUJG010000236.1 GCA_017468215.1 Clostridia bacterium
CGTCTTGAGCACTGTGGGGAAGATTATATCACGCCAGTTACGTGCCCAGTCGCCGGAGGCGGCCAGGTTAACAACGTCATACTCGTCAGAGAGATGTCTGTCAAGAAGCTGTGCCCAGCCTGTTCTTACAGTACCGGGTGCAATTTCTGCATCGGTAGAGGCGGGGATTATGGGGTAGTAGTTACAAAGAGTTGAGTCGCCTGCTACAAAAACCTTTGTTTTGCGGTTTAAAATTGTGGGAGAGAAGGCAACCTCAACAGACTTTAAGCTTGTGGATTTTTCTGTAAGCTTAACCTTTGCACCGTCTGTTATTTCAAAGTTATTAAAGCTGTAGCGTGTTCCATCGGGGACACCAACTGTGCCGTACATATCTACATTACTGCCCACAACAACGCCGTTAAGCCAGATATGTGCACGTTCACGGTCGTTTTTAGTGAATGCAAAATCGTATGTTCCGTCAGGGATGTTCATGAAAAATTCGCCCTGAGCTGTGTTGATACCACCCTTGGGAGCAAAGGTAAATATGGGAGTTACTTCAACAGTGGCTTCGCTTGATGCGTTTACTGTTATCCTGCCGTCTGCTGCAAGTGCCTGTGTGATAAGGGAGCTGTTCATTTCCCATGTAAGGTAGGTTTCGTTATTGATTTTTACATTTGTGCCGCCCTTAATAACAACACGGAACTTGTCGGCAAAGCCCCATGGGCGAACATCAAAGGTGCAGTCGCCTGTAAAGACAGCCATCTGGCGGTAGCCGTTGTCCTTTCTTGCTGCCATATCGGGAATAGTGTAAAGACCGTCTGCCATAAGCTCTGCAATCTTAAATGCACCATGATAGGAGAAGTGTGTGTTGTCAGCCACACCGTCGGGGTACTTGGGGTATTCACCGGGCTTTGCATGAAGATAAAGTGCTGTTGAGCCCTCCATGCCGTATTCGTTTGCCAGAGCACGGCTTGTTTTGTTTATATCAATTAAGGGAAGGTTATACTTTGCTGCTGCATCACGGAGAAGGGAAGCATAGCTTACTTCATCTCCCGGCTCCCAGATAGTCCCCGATTCCTCGTTAAACCATCTGGACTGAGTCTGTGTTGCAATTATTACATTCAGGCCCTTTTCAATTGCAGGCTTGATATATTCGTTTTCGAGCATTACGGTAAAGTCTTCATGGCTTATGTATCTTTCGGGCTTATTCCATGCACCTTCGTTATGACCGAACTGGATTATTACATAGTCGCCTGCCTTGGCATCTGTAAGGATAGAGCCCCATCTGCCTTCGTTGAAAAAGCTCTTTAAGCTTCTTCCTGCCATAGCACGGTTTTCAATTGTAACGGAGGAGTCGAAGAACATGTGAAGCATCTGACCCCAACCTGCCTGGGGAGCCATGTTGTCACGGTAGGACTGTGCTGTAGAATCACCTGCGATAAAAATTTTCACGTTGTCAAGCCTTGCCTTTCCTCTTTTTATGTTAACCTGTCTTGTGTCGCCGTTCCAGTTAACGCTCATGCCGAAGGCTTCGGCAATTACTCTTACGGGAACCATTGTACGGTCGTTAAGGATTACGCTTTCGGTATCCATCTGCTTTTCAACGCCGTTCAATGTGTATGATTTTGTACCGATTGTTGTTTTGAATACCGAACCGTCCTTTTCAATGGTTACAACACCTGCGTTATAGCTAACGGAGGCATCAAAGGCTTCGGCAATAAAGCGAAGGGGAACCATTGTACGGTCCGATGCGATGTATGCAGGAGCATCAAGAGTAAGCTTTACGCCGTTAATATCTGCTACAGCAGAGTCTATGGTAAGTGTAACGCCGTTTTCCAGATAATAGCTTAAATGGGGCGGCTGGTTATAGCTGGAGTTCTGCCATACAATACCCATGCGGTACACATGGTCTGTCATAAGCGGCGGAACAGAAAATTCGGTAGGAATAGTTGTGGTATAAATGCGGATTGCCGAGTTGTCCTGTGTACGCCAGATTACTTCTTCACGCCAGTCGCCTAAAATGTCTGCCTGTAAGCAAGGGGTTGACTTACTGCCGTTGTTTGCCGCACAGCCGTCGTTCCAGGTATCAATAAGAAGCTCGCCGTGGCCGTCGGGGTTAACATCTGTTATGCCTGTGCCGCTTAAAAATTCGTCATATAAGTCGCCATCCCAATAAATGCGGAAGTTCTGACCGCAGTCGTCAACATCTGTTACGGTTTCCCCAAAGGAATTTATACGTCTTGCACCGCTTCCCACATTAACAATGAAATTGCCTCGGAAGTTACCGGGGTTTGCAATTATGCCACGTCCTGTGTCCTTGCCTGCATTTTCGTGGAAAAGAATATCGCCTGTAGCTGCGTCGTATATTGTGTAACCCCAGGGCGAGGATTCGTGTACGGAGAAGTATTCCATACCTTCGTTGTCGGGGTCAAAATCACCTAAGTGCTGGGCATCGCCATGGCCCTTGCCTGAGCACCAGAGAACAGAGCCGTCGTTGTCAAGTGTAAGTGAGCCGAAAAAGATTTCGTCACAGCCGTCACCGTCTGCGTCACCTACGGAAAGGTTATGGTTGCCCTGACCAATATACTGCTCATTGCCCTCATCCATAGTGTCAAAACGCCATACCTTGGTGAGCTTTCCGTCCTTGTAGGTATAAGCTGCAACAACTGTTCTGCCGGGGCCTATGTGTGCTCTGCCGTGGTAGTAACCACGCTGTGTTACCACGTGGGGTGTAACACCGTCCAGATATGCTACGCAGGCGTTGTAACGCTCGCTACGGTTACCTGCGTTGTCGCCGAAAACAAGTGTGTCGGGTTCGTTGTTCTGGGGGTCATAGGGTACACGTGTCAATTCCTTGCCTGTTGCACCCTCAAATACGCTGAGGAACAAAGGTCCGTCGATGTTCTTGCCGCACCATACGTTTGTATAAACGGCGTTGGGGTCGCCGATAACGGTGCCCGTACCGTCAATTGTACCGTCACATGTGCGGAGAGTTACCTCGGCTTTGCCGTCTCCGTCAAGGTCATACACAACCATCTGTGTATCGTGTGCACCTGCACGGATATTTACACCCATGTTGATTCGCCACATGAATGTACCGTCAAATTCGTAAGCATCAATGTAAACCCTGTCAGAGTTACCGCCTGTTGCGGCATCCTTCGAGTCGGAAGGGTCCCATTTTAAAACAATTTCATACTTACCGTCGCCGTCTAAATCGTCGATGGCACAGTCGTTGGGGGAATATGTAACACCCTCAACTGTAGGTGTGGGCTGTACTACCGGAATTTCAAGATACTGCTTTGCCCATACCTTTACAGTGTCCTTGCCCTCCAGGTTGTAAACCGAATTGATATTACCCTGGGGGTCTGTATAGTTGGTAGCCTTTGTAGTTAAAATCAGCTGGCCGTCACGGTAAAGATTGTAGGTTTCCCCATCTGTCATCTGCCAGGAAAGGTAAACACCGTCCTCTACCTTTACGGCTACAAGCCCTCCGTCCGGTGCGGCAAGGGCAGTAATTGCCGTTAATGACAGCATTATGATAACCAATGATATAAATAGCTTTTTCATAGTTTTCCTCCCTATGGGTTTTAGTATATTTTGATTAGGTAATTGCAACATTTTTATAAGGTATGGTGACACGCCTGCTTCGCTAAATTCAAAATATGCAAACAATGTGGTCTAATCGTGGGTCAGGCATGTCCCCCAACATGGGCTTTAGTAAGTAAGCAGTCGCCTATCCTTTACTTTGCATATAAAGCTAAGCTTTATATGCTTCTCCGCCCCAGTAACGGGTGTTGTTGTAAAGCCGTTTAGGCTGGGGAAGTGTTTTGTTGCTTGTTTTTGTAATGTCGATATCATTTGAGGAGTATATAACAGCCTCATCGTTTGAGTACACAATAAGCTGGTCTGTACCGCTATCTGTCAAATCACCCCATGCAACGTAGCCGTCAAAGGGGAAGTTGAAGATTGTGTTAAGATAGCCGTCGTATACTGCATTGGGCATTCCACCGCCACGGCGGTAAGCAAGTATGTGGTCTGTGTGTTTGCCGTCCAGGTTGTTTATTACCGTGCAAACACTGCTCCAGCCGGGGATAGTGCGTTTTTCCTTATACAAACATTCGCCCTTCGACGAAACAAGGAAAATACCGTCAAGACCGGGATTTGAACGGTCAATACGGTCAAGACCGCAAACCTCTAAGCCGGGAAGCTCATGCCTGAGATTACCTATTGCAACATTCTGGCTTTCAACGGTGTCGGTAAAACGCCAGAGAAGTTCTCCGTCGTTTGTGTAAGCTGTAAAATCATCACCGCCTACAACAACTTCCGGCTTGCCGTCGCAGTTTATATCACCAACCCATATACAGTCGGCATGGTCCTTCATGTCAATTGTCCAAAGGGTCTCGCCCTTGTGATTTAAAACATCGTAGCCTAAGATAACCTCGTCATAGCCGTCGGCGTTAAGGTCATAGCACCAGGGATAGTGACCTGTGTTGCCCTCGTGCTCCCACATAACATTAAATTCTTTATCAATAGCCCAGGCCTTGTGGTAGCGGTTTTTCACCACAATGTTCTGTGCATAGCCTGTGCCTTCAAGGTCACATATCATAATACAGTCGTGGGCGTGCTTATCGGGGAGAGGGTGCTTCGAGATAAAGGAGCCGTCCTTACCCGAGAAGATGCAAAGGTGGTCATCCATTGCACATATAATCTCCAGCTGGCCGTCACGGTTAATATCGTATACCTGGCAGGGAATGTCGGCACCGCTGGGTTGGGCATCGGGGTCAATTTCGCCTATCTGCCAGAGAAGGTTACCCTCCAGGTCAAAGGCGGTAACCGCCTGCACGCTGTGGGGCCAATATCTGTCGTCAAAGTGTGAGTCAGGCTGTACCATTAAAATTTCCATCCTGCCATCGTTATTTACATCACCCAGCCACATACGGCAGAATTTACCCGCCTTTGTAAGGTTAATCCGTGTTATTTCTTTAAGTGTCATATCATCACCTCATATATTGAAAGTAAAACTATGCCTATGCCGTGAGTGTCGTTGTCACGGGGAAGCAGGTCATACTTATAATAATCGTTCGAGAAGGAAAACTCACTGCCTCGGCATACGCCGTATACATTGCCTTCTTCGTCAACACAATTTTTTAAAATGCTCTCTACTGCAATTTGGGCAGACGATTTATATTCCTCGCCCAAAAGCTTCATCCTGAAGCCTCGCATAAAGGCACATGCAAACATTGCCGTACAGCTTGTTTCAAGGTAGCTTTCCTCATCGTCAATAACCTGTCGCCATCTGCCGTCTGCCGACTGATATACAAGATAGCCTTTGGAAAGTGTTACGAAAAAGTCTTCCAGGAAGCCTCTTTGGGGATGGTTTTGGGGAAGCACTGCCAAAAGCTCTGTCAGCGAGAAAATAAACCAACCGTTGCCACGCCCCCAGGGAACACCTGTGGGAATATTGTGCCGTAAGTCGTACACGTGGCTCATTAAGTTTCTATCTTCCATATAAAGCCATTTTTTATACTGAACAAACTGGTTAACCGCATCTGTTAAATATTTATCATCGCCTGTTATTTTGTAACGGCGTACCAGAAACGGAACGCTCATGTACATATCGTCAAGCCACATGGTTTCGTTATGGAACGAGTGCAGCTGATTTTGCCTACAGAAGGACCCGTCGGGATTTCTCGGCTGACGTTTTTCGATATAATCTGCCACAAAATCACAAATCTGTTTTGAATCCATACCGTAAAGAAGGGTTGCTTCTTCAACCGCTGCACAAAAGGCTCCGCAGTCATCCAGCGAGTCAATACTTGTAAGCAGATTGTGCAGGCTGGTTGCTCCGCCGTGCACCTCCTTATCCCACATTGCGTAGTCAAAGGTATCTAAAGTGCGCTGTATATGTGCTTTTGTATAGTTTTCAATTTTTTTATCCTTCAACAAGGAAGCGGTACGCATCAATCCGTACATTACTACGCCCAAGGGATAATTCCAATGCCCGAAATTGCCCTTGCCATGATAGGGGCGTATCCACATATCCTGCCCGGGCAAGCGTCGAAGGTCAACATTTTCCGCACGCAGCAGGGCAATCTTTTCATCCTCGGATAAGTCCGAATTTTGCCACGAATACTTATCGGGCAGCCAGTCGCCCTCATTAAGCCGATAGATACAGCCCTCCTGCTCGTAATCATCAGGACGCATAAATATATAATCCCATTTTGCCAAATGTGTACCGAAAATACAACCAAAGCCTAAGGCTGTTTTCTTAAACTTCAGTTCAATTTCGTTAACGCCCTTTTTTACCGGGATATCCAGACGGTTGGGAACATGGTTGTTTCTTTCGGTAAAAATATCAGATTTAAAAAGGTTTTCCCCATTTACAAAAAGAGAGGTTGAGCCTAAAAGCGATATGCTCATGCCGATGCTGCCGTCGCCATCTGCTATGTACACGCATCGTAAATCGGCACAGTCACCAACCTTTGCTTCGGGAAAGATTTTGTTCATATCTGCCTCGTAGCGGTAGTCGGGTCCACGCCTTACACCGCCTGAATAAAACGCTCGGTAACAAAGGGAGTTTATAGGGTTAAGCGCCATATATCGGTATGCAATTTTTTCTGCAATTTTACAAAAATCCATGATATCACGTCCTTTAAGGTTCTACTCCTCACACCTTAATCTAATAATACAGCATAAAAAAACGCTTTTGTATATGATTTTGTTGCAAATATATTTGTAATTGTGACATATGCGTTGACAAAACATTGGATTTTGCGATATTCTAAAAAGGTAAAAGGAGGGTGGTGCAACGTTGCGTAAAACAATAGTTAACAGATTTCGTGAATTTGCAGATTTCAACATAATTCAATACGGACATGAGGATTGCACACCGGGATATTCAATCGGCAATTTTGTCAGAAGCAATTATCTCATACATTATATACATAAGGGAAGCGGCACCTACAGCGTGCGGGGTAAGGAGTATAAGCTTAACGCAGGTGATGCCTTTCTTATTTATCCCGACGAAATTACATATTACATTGCCTCCGAGGAGGACCCCTGGGAGTACAGCTGGGTGGAATTTAACGGCACAGGTGTTTCGAAGTATTTTTCGGCAACCCTCTTTTGCGAGGATGAGCCTGTGGTGTATTCCGTGCCCGAGGCTGAGGAGC
>JAFUJG010000237.1 GCA_017468215.1 Clostridia bacterium
GCTGGTTAAGCTTTGCCAAAAGGTTGTAGCCACCCCAGTTGTCGTAGGAAAAACCGTCGTTATACTCGTTATTGCCCCAGAAGTTAACATTAAGGTACCAGTCCTTATAAGGCGAAGCTTCACGGTTCTTTTTAATGTCCTGAAAAGCAAAAAAATCTCTGCCTGTGTGGTTGAAAACGCCGTCTAAAATAACACGGATGCCCTCCTTGTGACAAAGGGCGACAAACTCTGTCAGGTCAGAATTTTCGCCAAGGCGTGAGTCTAACTTTTTGTAGTCGGTTGTTTCGTAGCCGTGACCTACAGATTCGAACAACGGACCAATATAAATTGCGTTAAAACCGCTGTTTTTAATGTGTGAAATCCAAGGGAAAATATCTCTTAAACGGTGATTTACTTTACCGTAGGAGTTCTGCTTTTCTGCACCTGTCATCCCAAGGGGATAAATGTGATAAAATACGGCTTCATCGTACCATGCCATAGGGTTACCTCCAAAATTTAAACTAATATAAAGTATAGCACAAGAATGAAAAAATGTCTATAGTATGCGAAAATAAAGTGTTTGCCCCCAAGGCTTGGAGGGGCCTTGGGGGCAAGAGGAGGGAACTATATAATGGTAAGTAGTTATTATAAGAATTTTTGCTTTTTTGCACTCATTGCAGCACCAACAATACCTGCATCGTTGAAAAGCGTAGCAACTTCGATTTGAGTACGAGGGCCTTGCTTGTTGAATTCGTTCTTTTCTACAAATTCACGGATAGGGTTTAAAAGAGTGTCACCTTCGTAGCTGATACCCCCGCCGATAACAACCGTTTCGGGCTGGAAGATATTAATAAGATTTACAATGCCTTCAGCTACATAAGTGATGTATCTGTCTCTTACCTCGATTGCTGCACTATCACCCTTCTTTGCGCAGTCGAATGCGGTAAATCCGTTAACTGCACCGTTATTTTTTACCCATTCATGCATCATTGAGTCGGGTCTTTCTGCCATTTTTCTCTTTGTTTGGTTAATAAGTGCTGTAACAGAGGCATATGTTTCATAGCAGCCACGTCTGCCGCAAGCACATTTTTCGCCGTCTGTGTGGATTACGTGATGACCTATTTCGCCGCCCGCACCGTTAAATCCACGGAAAATTTTACCCTTTATCACAATGCCGCCGCCAACGCCTGTGCCTAAGGTAACCATGAGGAAATTATCTCGGCGGGGGTCCTGGACGAAATACTCACCGTATGCGGCTGCATTTGCGTCGTTTTCAAGGTTTACAGGAATATCGATATACTTTCTGAACTCCTCTGCTATGTGCACGTTTGTCATGTTAAGGTTAGCAGCCCTTACAACGATACCGTTTTCGTTATCGATGTTGCCGGGGATGCCTATGCCGATTACTTTTATATCGGCAAGATTTTTCCCTGCGGCTTCTGTAACCTTGTGAGTCATGATAACCATATCCTTGACAATTTCACTCCAGTGACGTTCTCGGAGTGTGGGCGTTGATGCCTTTTGCAATATTTTACCTTTTTTATCTACCAAGCCTACGGCGATATTTGTGCCGCCTAAATCAATACCGATATACATAATCAACAGTTCCTTTCGTTAAAATGTAAACTTAAATGTATTTTTGTACTTTTTAGGTATCTCGTAATCTTTGGGTAAATCAGGGCCGCAGGACTTGGAGCCAACACCACGCATTGCAAGGTCTATGCAGACATTTACAAAGTTGTTGTCTTCAAGCTCAAAAGAGTGCAATGTTTCTCTTAATTGAGCTGTTGTAAAGGGATTTACAGAGCATGAGAAGGGGCTTTCTGCAGTTACCTTGAATAAGTCCTTGATAGCTAAATACTTACAAGCATAGTGGCTTCCCGACTCTTGGGGACGGATATATTTTCGGTCATAGTTTTCCTGGGCGGAGCTTACATAATATCCGTAGTCACAAGCTACATGTTTGTCTACATAGCTTTCCGAGGGTCCAAATCCCACATAGGAGAAATTGCTGTGTGCCTTATCCACACCGAATTCTATACCAAAGCGGGGGAAGTTTTCGACATAAGTGGCAAGGCTGTATTCAATAGTTGCAGTAAGCTGGTTTCCTAAAATTGTGTATAACAGCTCAAATTCAGCTGCAGGGATAAGACAGTTTGCTGCAAGAACACCCTTGAATTTATATGTATTCTCAGTTTTTTCGCAAGAGAATATATGCGGTGTACAGGAGTCAAGATGACATCTGTCTATCCAATGGGGTATAAGGTCACGGTCATTATCTGTATAGCGTGTTATGTTGAAGTGCATAGGCGTGCGGAGAATTTCGTTTCCATCGGCTTTAATGGATGTTATTTCGCCTGTATGCTCATTCACTTCAATTGCAATGGCAGATGAAAATTTATACGTGCTTGCAGGAACTTCAACCTCGCAAACCTCAGAAGAAGTTCTTCCACCGTAAACAGCTTTCATTTCAAGTGCGTTTGATTTGATTTTTCTGTCAGGGGTTAATAAACCGTCAGCACAGAAATTGCCGTCATGCTCAGGCTCTTTGAAATCGCCGCCGTAAAGAAAGCCTTTGTCAGTTTTTATGCCGTGGTCTGCCCATTCCCAAACAAATCCGCCCATCATCTGGTCGTTGGAATAAATCATATCCCAGTATTCAGCAATGTCGCCGCAGCTATTTCCCATGGCGTGAGTATATTCACAAAGCACAAATGGACGGGTTTCCTTTTCATTGTTAAGAACATCCTCGTAAATTTTATCAAAGCTGGGGTACATCATGCTTACCATGTCTACAAGCTCGCTGTAGTAATATTTGGGGTCGGCATTCTGGAGTCCTTCATAATGAACAGGTCGTGTGTTGTCTCTCTGCTTCACATAACGAGCTCCGTCAAAAAATGCTTTGCCAAAAGAGCTTTCGTTGCCTAAAGACCAGATAATTACGCTGGGACGGTTTTTGTCACGTTCTACAAGAGCAATATGTCTGTCTGTAATGCCGGGAGTGAAAAATTCGTTTTCGGCATATTCTTGCCAGAGGTCAAGGTCATATCTGCCGTCACGACTGCATGCTCCGTGCATTTCCAGGTCAGCTTCGTCCATAACATATATGCCGAAGGTATCGCAAAGCATATAGAATTCGGGGCTGTTAGGATAATGCGAGGTTCTTACTGCATTGACATTTAATTCTTTCATCAAGTGAATATCCTTTGCCAAGTCTTCAAGACTGACGGTAGCAGCTGTTTCGCAATGAAAGTCATGACGGTTAACGCCTTTAAGCTTTACAGGCTCACCGTTTATCTTAAACACCTTGCCATCTATGCTTACAACTCTGAAGCCAACGCTTTCAATAATTTTTTCGCCGTTGGCATAAAGCTCGGCAGTGTAAAGGTTGGGATTTTCTGCAGTCCAAAGCTTTGCATCGGGAACGATGATTTCAGCTTTACCGCCAATGGGGGCAACTGCAGATTTGCCGTCTAAAACAATGCGGATATCCACAGAGCTTTCGTTAATAAGGGTAAAGATACCGTCCTTGCCGGAGATGGTTGTTTCGATTTTGTAATCGGTAATATGCTCTGAAGGGCGGGTGAGCATATATACATTTCTGAAAATGCCTGAGAAACGGAATTTATCCTGACATTCAAGATAGGTAGAGATACACCATTTTAAAACAAGAACATCAATTGTATTTTCACCGTTGACAGCTATGTCTGTTATATCAAATTCGCTTGTTGCATGAGAGATTTGTGAATACCCCTTAAATTGACCGTTGATATATACATAAAATGCACTGTCAACCCCTTCAAAGTTGATGTAATACTTTTCGCCGCTTTGCTTTTTTATATTGAAGGTGCGACGGTAATGCCAGCAGGGGTTTTCATAAGGAAGATGCGGCAACATAACAGGGAAGGGGTATCTTATATTAAGATACTGTATGTGGTCGTAGCCATGCATCTGAACACACGCAGGCACAGGGATAGAGCCCTCGAGCATTTCATTAACATTAAAGTCTTCAACATGGGCAAGCTGCTTGATTTGCCAAACACCGTCCAATGAGGTAAACCGTGAACTTGAGGTGCGGTCTAAAATTCCATATTTGGTCCCCACAATATCGTTTTCACCAAACGGAATATAATAGCTTCTGTGAGCTGTTGTACCTATTCTGTCAAATTTTTCATATTCTCGCATAATGCTCCTCCTCAAATATTGCCGTAAACTGTTTCGAGTTCGGTAATATGTCTCTTTTCCATAAGCTCTTTGTTTGCCTTTTCAACCTTAAGGCGGGAAAGGAGGAGTGTAACTATACCGCAAAGTATAGCGGGAGCCCAAAGATAAAGGAACTGAAGCATGCTTATAGTAGAGGGGGTTTGAATAGCTGCGTTTTCTATATAACCTGCAGCGTCAAGTAACCAACCGCAGATTGCTGTACCCAATGCACCGCCGATTTTAATGCCTAAAGAAGAACAGGAATACATCATACCGTCAAGACGATGACCTGTTGAGAGTGCAGTATAGTCAGAGCATGATGCGATAAGTGCATTTAAGTCTCCCTGCAAAGGTGCAATGCCGAGTGTTGCAATTGCTGTGAATACAAGCATAAGAGGAACGCTGCCCATGTAACCTGCAACCATTACACCAATTCGTCCTAATGTTGCAATAATGTAACCGATAATGTTTAATTTGTACATTCCGCCCATTTTTTTAATAATAAGGGGAAGGACGAGAAGCAATGCAACCATGGGTATATTGATGGCCAGTGCAAAATCACTGAACAGGCCTTCGTTACCGAGTATATACTTCATGTAATAGATGCCCATACCGATTACGGAGGCGTAAAGCTGTGTCATGATGTAGGTTGCGCAGATAAGTACATAATACTTGTTCTGAAGAAGAAGCTTAAAGGAGCGGAGGAATGTAAGACGGTGTTCTTCTTTGCGTTCTTCCTCCATGCCTTCGTCAGCTTCGGGTAATTCTTTAACAGAGAATACGGAA
>JAFUJG010000238.1 GCA_017468215.1 Clostridia bacterium
CCTGAAATCGCAGCAATGCAGACAAAGGCTGTTATCCGTGCAGCAATCAACGTTAAGAAAGCTCATCCGGATTGGAACATTGTTCCAGAAATCATGATTCCTCTTGTAGGTGAAATCAAGGAACTTAAGTTCGTTAAGAAGGTTGTTGTTGAAACAGCTGATGCTGAAATCGCAGCAGCAGGTGCAGACCTCAAGTACGAAGTAGGTACAATGATTGAAATCCCAAGAGCATGTATCACAGCTGACGAAATCGCTAAGGAAGCTGACTTCTTCTGCTTCGGTACAAACGACCTTACACAGATGACTTATGGCTTCAGCCGTGATGATGCTGGTAAGTTCCTTACAGCATATTATGACAGCAAGATTTTCGAAAACGACCCATTTGCAAAGCTTGACCAGAACGGCGTTGGTGCTCTTATGGAAATGGCAGTTGCTAAGGGTAAGGCAAGCGGCAAAGAACTTCACTACGGTATCTGTGGTGAACACGGCGGCGACCCTGTTTCAGTTGAATTCTGCCATAAGATTGGCCTCAACTATGTATCTTGCTCACCATTCCGTGTTCCAATTGCTCGTCTCGCAGCAGCTCAGGCAGCAATCGCTGATATGAAATAATCTAACTGATTATTCATTTGGAATAACGTAGGGGTCGGCGTTCTCGACGACCCGTAAATACAAAAACCAATCCCCTTGGAGCAATCCAAGGGGATTTTTCATGCCTTCCCCTTGAGGGTGCGGGTGTCCGGTGAACACCTCTGCGAAGCAGAAGCACCGACCGACCCGACAGGGGAGAATTAAGGTGTCACGAAGTGACGGATGAGGTGTTGTAGGGGCTGACGACTCGGCAGCCCTAAACCATTGAGTAGAAAAAATCACGAACTTGCAGCAGCTCAGGCAGCTATCAAGGACTAACGGAGAACTTCTTCAAATTTGCTGAATTTACTCTCACAGTCGAGGAGGCACAGGAATATGTCTATTCCATATCCCCAACTCGCATAGTAAAAGCTTGGCGAGATATTGAAGTAAAACTCTATATTTAAAAATTACTCCCTTTGTCAGAAATGACAGAGGGAGTTTTTGTCGTTTATGGGTGTTGATATAATGAATAATGATGTGATATAATAAAAATCAGATAATTTATAAGGAGGTGTCATTTTGAATACAAGAAATAATATGGTAATTGCAAAAGGTAAGATAGTTACTGCAGATATCAAGTTTTGTAAATACAATGAGCAAACTCGAAAATATGATATTGTATTCAATAACGGTAAAAAATTCTCCTATAATTTCAATAATGTAGTTTTCCTTAAAGACCCCGAAGTTCTTAATGTGTCTTTATATAGAGTTGAACATCTCGGAAAAGAGTTGTTTGATATTTCAGCAATATATGTTTTCAGACATAGCTATAATGCATATTGGCATATTTGTTTTAATAATGGTAGTGAACGAGATTACAATGAAAGCGATTTGCGTATAGTAAAATCCTGTCTTTCAAGTTCTGCATCACAAAGTGTTTTCAATTATTTGAGACAAACAGCAGAGTCTGTGAGTATAAAATCTGACGATGGAACAAACCTTCTTTCAAAACAATATGAAAAAATATCAGACTTCGTTGGTGATGATACACCTTTGGCGATATATTTAAATCCTAATAAATATAAAAATACCAAAAGAACATCAAGTACACCCGTATTCCCGTTTGGATGTAATTCAAGCCAATACAATGCTGTAAAAAATGCATTGGAGAATCAAATTAGCGTTATACAAGGTCCTCCCGGCACGGGTAAAACGCAAACCATCTTAAATATTATAGCGAATTTGTTAATCAACGGAAAAACCATCCAGGTAGTTTCTAATAACAATTCTGCAACGGCAAATGTACTGGAAAA
>JAFUJG010000239.1 GCA_017468215.1 Clostridia bacterium
GATTACTCACTGGCCTCTACAAGACCGTCACGGTCTCTTGCAAACTTAATACCCACCGAGGAGCCAAGGTTAACAGGCTTAACAATAACAGGGTATGCAAGCTTTTCCTCAACCCTTGCAATAACAGCATCGCCCGACTTAAAATATTCTCTGGAATAAAAGCACACAGCATCCAGCACGTTTACGCCTGCATCACGGAGCACGCACTTCATTGCGTATTTATCCATACCCAATGCAGAGGCGGTTACGTCACAGCCTGCATAAGGCACGCCCAGCATTTCCAAAAAGCCCTGCAATGTGCCGTCTTCAACATTTGTGCCGTGTACAACAGGGATAAACATATCACACACCGCACTAACCTTATTGCCCCAAATTGGTGCCTTAACCTTTTTAAGCTCAACTGCCGCATTGCTCTTTTTAAGGATAACCTCGTCGCACTCATTTAAAAGAGCAGGGATATCCTTGTACTTTGCAATGTCTAAAAGTGCTTCGCCTGTGTAGAATTTTGAGTCCTTTGTTATGTAAATGGGCACAACGTTATACTTTTCCTTATTAAGAGCGTGCATCGCTTGAGATGCCGAAATAACGCTCACCTCGTGTTCAACGCTGTTACCGCCAAAAAGCACACCAACTGAGATTTTCATAATTATCAATCCTTTCTTACTAAAGCCCACAACCAAGGCTCCCTTGTGTAAAGGGAGCTGTCAGCCAAGCTGACTGAGGGATTGTTTTAATACCACGGACCGCCGAGGACGTCGGTCCCTACAAAAATCAGGTCATTCCGCAGGAAATTCATTCCTTACAGATAATTGTCGGGCAAATCGTTTTCCAACAGAACAATCTTATTTTCTTCGTTTATACCTCTCATCATGGCAAAGGCCTCGTAAATATCCTTTGCACACATAATCTTTTCGTCATCGGGGCGTACACTGTCGGCACCCTTTTTAAGTATGGGGTACTGCTTTTCCCCAACGAAAATCGCATAATCGGCACACTTGGCACAGATTGCACCAAGCTTTTCGTTTTCTTCTTCCTCTCTGTCGCCAAGCTCTACCATACCGGGGGTAATAACAATCCTGCAGCCCTCAAAGCCTTCAAGGGTTTCGAGTGCACCCTTTGCACCCTCGGGGTTTGAGTTGTAGGCATCGTCAATAATAGTGCAGTCGGGCTGCTTTTTAAGCTGGAGACGGTGCTCAACGCTCTCAATTCTGCGCATGGCAATTTTTATATCATCCTCGGTTACGCCGTATTCAATTGCCACAGCCGCACTGCCTGTAAGGTTTATAACGTTATGCAAGCCTAAAAGCTTTGTCTTAAGCTGCACCTCACACATAGGCGTTACAAGGGTAAACTCGCTTCCCGAAGGGGTCGATTTTATATCCTTTGCCCAATAGTCGCAATCGGGGGTTGTGCCGTAGGTAACGGTGTTTTCGTCCTTTGGCTGACTGCGGATAATTTCGTTATCGTAGTTTACAAACTTTTTGCCTTCTCCAACGCTGTCTAAAAGCTCGTATTTTGTTTTTGTAATGTTTTCCTGGCTCTTAAAGGTTTCAAGATGCTGAGGGCCAACGCTTGTAACAATACCCGCTCCGGGCTTTACAAGGTCGCATATTTCTTTAATATCGCCCGTTTGTCTTGCACCCATTTCAACCACAAAAACCTCGTGCATGGGCGACAAAAGCTCGTTAACAGTTCTGACAACGCCCAAGGTTGTATTGTAGGAATGAGGTGTCATAAGGGTGTTATATTTTTCGCTTAAAAGCTCTGTTACAAAGTTTTTCACGCTGGTTTTGCCGTAGCTTCCCGTAATGCCGATAACCTTTAAACCGTGCATGCCTTCGAGCTTTTTTACCGCACTGTTAACAAAGCCCTTTCTTATATGGCTTTCAACAGGTGCATTGATAAGGTTTGACAAAATAACTGTAACAGGTGCTATAAATGTAGCTGCAAAAAGCAGCAAGGGAGCAATCCATCTGGGCACAAACAAGCCTGCCGCCATTACAGCAAAGCTTATTATACCCTCGGTTACAAAAAGCCTCTTTACCCTGTCTGTTATTACAAGGGGCTTCTTTTCGGTCTCGCCCTTCTTTGCCATGTCAAGAACAATGTATATAAGAGCATATGCCGCAATGGCAGGGAAAGGCCCGAACACAAAGAACACATAACCCAAAAGGGATATAACCGCCTTTAAATCAACAGCCTTAAGCTTATTTTTACCAAGGTAGGTAATATACCTTTTGTTAAAATACGAGTTAAGCTGAAGCATGTGTGTTTCATGTCTCAGTCTGCCTGTCATTACAACCCACAAATGGATACCTATAACAATTAAGTAAAGTGCAATATACATAACACGTGCACCGTTCATTCAAATCACCACTTATTTCACAAAATATTCCAACGCCGCAAAAAATTTGGCAGGTCTGTCAAGATAGGAAAAATGTCCTGCTCCCTCAAGCACAACAATACCGCTGTCGGGAAGAAGGCTATCCATAATATGTGCATCGCCCATGGGCGTTGCCATGTCCTTGTCGCCCCATATAAGAAGGGTGGGCACGTTAATAGAGGGGAGATAATTTCTCAAATCCTCGTTTACAACACGGCTCATGGTTGCACGCATATTATCACTTAAAACCTTGTAGTCGCTACTGCCTGCATTTTTCACAAGCTTTTCATATAACCCTGTTTTGTTGAGTAGAGGCATTTTAAGTATCTTTTTGCCCATTTTGTAGGAGTAAACCTTTACGTAATAGTCAAGTCCCCTTTTGGGCTTAATGCCTGCCGCATCCACCAAAACTATCTTACAGGGCTTTGTTTCCATTTTTTCAAAAAGCTTTATAATAACCCTTCCGCCGAAGGAATGTCCCAGCCAGATTGCACCCTCGCAGTCAGCTGCGGTTATAAACTTTTTCATAAAGAGGGCATATGCCTCAACATCCCATACATCTTCTGGCTCGTCACTTTTGCCAAAGCCGGGAAAATCAAGCGCCACAACCCTCATATAGGCAGAAAGCTTATTTATAATAGGGGTAAACGCCTCTTTGTTGGCACCCCAGCCGTGAAAAAGCACAATAGTCTTTCCCTCGCCTTTATCTATATAATTAATATTTAATCCGTCGATGTTAACATTCTTCTCCATAAGACACACCTCCGCATAATATACTATTATATATTATATCACTATTTTCCAAATAATCAACAATAATTCTTGACAAACTAAAATGCAAAATATAAAATATATTCGTTAACTCGCCGGTGTGGCTCAAAGGCAGAGCAGCGGTATCGTAAACCGCAGGTTGCAAGTTCGATTCTTGTCACCGGCTCCAAAAAAGCGTATTGCATTTGCAATACGCTTTTTTACTTATTCCCTATTCCCTTTTCTGCTCTTTTTTCACATTCTATCTGATAACCCTTATATAAAATCACGCATACCCTATAGATGTTATAACTAACTTTACCCCACCCATGCTGCGTTTTTTGAGTTTTGTTCCTGACTGGCAGAAATTGCGAGTATCCCCTTCCGCTTCTTACGAGCAATTTCAGCCCGATTAGGTCGCTGAGTGCGACCTTGGAGGGCGGTGACACAAAAGGGACAAAACGAAAAAAACACAACCCACATGTTTCATATCAATCACAGCCGTATAATCTCCGCCCCTACGAGGCCGGTTTGGGGTCCGGGGAATCGGAACCCCGGTGCTTTTGGTACTTTTGGCACCAAAAGTACACAAGGTACACACCCTGTGGTAATCCTTAAATTTTTTTATGAAAATTGAGTTTTCCTATCTCCTAAAAAAGGCTGTCATTTTTTGTGACAGCCCTTTTCTTCATTTTACTATTTTATCAAAAACCTCATTATAAGCCTCAACAGTAAACCGTTGTCCGTACATACCTCTGTGCTTATGCCTTGCCGCCATCTCGGCAGGATAATCCTTTAAAAGATATGCACTGTAGCAGCCCGGTTCCATATGCGTTACAACACCCTCAATGGTTGCATTTTCGCAGTGTGTGCCGTTTGCGTCCTTTACAATTGTAAAGTCTGCCATTGCACACAGTGCGTTCTGATAATCGTTCTGGTTGGATATAAAATTACCCAAGGAGTAATACACAGGCACTACCCTGCCGTCAGAGGCAATTACATCGTAAAGCGGCTGCACAACATGGGGATGATGCCCCACAATAACCGTGGCACCGCAATCGGCAAAAAGCTGTGCCCATTTTTTCTGGCTTTCGCTCGGGGTGTTCTGATATTCGTTACCCCAATGGGCAAAAACAACAATTGCATCGCTCATGCTCTTTGCACGTGCCATATCGCTTTTTATTTTGTCCTCATCGAGCAAATCCACCATATATTCCTTGCCCGAGGGCAGCCTGTATCCGTTAAGAGAATAGGTATAATTTAACAGTGCCATTGTTATGCCGTTTCTTTCGATAATGCTTATATGCCCGGCATCGTTTTCGTCCTCGTGTATGCCCAGCATTTCAATTTCGGGATAGTTTTTCCAGAACTGAGTTGTATACAAAATGCCACCCACGCCACGGTCAAAGGCATGGTTTGTGGCATGTGTCACCACATCAAAGCCTGCTTCCGCCTGAGCTATGCCCATCTCCTCAGGTGTGCCGAAGGACGGGTAGCCTGTAAAGTTATTTTCAACAAAAACGGTCTCCTGGTTTACGCAGGCAACGTCAGCAGATTGGATATAGGGCAAAACATTTTCAAAGCACTGGGTAAAATCATATCCGCTTCCTGTCTGTGCAGCTTTTATAACAGGGCTGTGTCCTATACAATCACCAAATGCCACAAAGCTCACCTCGAGGGTACCTTTATCAAAATGCACCCTTTTTTCCTTGTTGCAGATACGCTCAATAACAATGGCAAGCTCACTTTTTACCATGTGCTCGGTTGGTCTGAAGGTGGCAGCAGCCTTATCGCCCGAAAATACGCCCATTTTGTACAGTGCGTATATCTCCTCCTTTGCATAGCTACCGCCTGCATCAACAATTGCACCGTCAATTACGTTGTTTATGTATTCGTGCTCGGTGGCTTTTGCAAGCATATACGCAACAGCCTCTCGTGTGGCAGGAGCATCCCACTCCCCGAAATCATAAGGCGCAATTTCCTTTTTAATTACGTATTCAATGGGATTACCCTCGCCCTTGCCCATAATTTTTGTAACAGCATCAGCACACTCGCTGAGAGTTACCGTATCGTACACACCAAAATTATCGCCCTCGGGCACCATGTAACCCTCGTTCACACAAAACTCTACCGCAGATGTGTAAAAATCCCACTCCCTCACATCATTGTACATGCCTTGGGTATATTCAATTTTACCGCAGCCTGCTAAAAGCATAGCAGCTGCAAGTGCACATAAAATCCTTTTCATATTATCACCTTAACGAAAAAGGGGTGTCGCAACTGCAACACCCCACTTTTTTACAAAGCAGCCTTTATTCTTCTGATTGTTTCTTCTTCTCCAAGCACCTGCTGAATTTCCCAAATGTCGGGAGCGTTCATTCTGCCTGTTAAAGCAACACGGATAACGCCCGAAACATCGCCTACATGACCCTTGTACATGTCCGGATTCTTCTTATAAAGCTGAGGCTTGGGAGCAAAGCCCATTTCCTCGCCCATTTCTCTTAATTTCGGGAACCAGTCGTCCTTAACATCGGAGTGGTTATAGGTTTCGAGATACTTAGTAAGGATTGCCTTTCTGTCCTCCTCAGACACGTTTTCAGGGAAGCCATCCTCCATTTTGAAGGTTTCGGGGAACATAAAGGAATAGAACTCCTTACTCTGTCTCCAGCAGGAAATATCCTTTCTGGGCTTTTCACCGCCACGGCCGATATTTATCATGTTAAGCGTAAACTCACTATCCTTTGTGAGAAGACGGTAATACTCCTCGTCACATTCCTTTGCCCATGCTGTAAGGCTGTCATAAACCACCTGTGCGGGGAGCTTTGCGATATAGTTTTTCGACACGTCGGCAAGCTTGTCTGTATCAAAAAGAGCACCGGAAACGCTCATTTTCTGAGTGGTAAACTTAAAGTCGTGAACATCACAGTCGGGGTTGTCCCTTCTCCACTCCTCGAAATTGGAGTTAAGAACAGTTAACAAATATTCCCACACAGCCTCGGGAAGATAACCCTCGCTCTTGTAAAAGTCAAGGCTAAACTCGGGGTCCTTTCTTTTGGAGAGCTTTCTCTTAACCTGTGTTTCACTATCAATCTTCATGAGCACTGCTGTATGGCAGTATACGGGAATTTTAAAACCAAAGGCTTCAAAAAGCTGATGATGATAGGGA
>JAFUJG010000240.1 GCA_017468215.1 Clostridia bacterium
CCGAGGATGTCAAAAAGCTCTTTAACATCACTCTGGGACAAACCGATTTGAACAGCCTGGTTTAAAAGCTCCTTGTAATTGGGGCTCATATTGTACGCCTTGCGATAATGATGGTCGTATCTGATATACGCCCAGAAATAGTGATATATAGCCTTAGGCTCAATCATTATAGCTGCCTGGATGTACTCCTCAATCTTATCAATATCCGTTCTGGGAATGAGAAAGGCTTTCTTGCCCTTTAAGAGGCATATAGCCGCATAAAAGTAGGTTTCGGAGTTATCAAAGTTATCCTCAATTGCCTTTTCAAAGCAAGGCAGAGCCTTATCATAAAGCTTAAGCTTAAGATAGCAGAACGCTATCGAAGTGTTAAGGTCCTTGTTGTCGGGATTACCCGCAAGAGCCTTTCTGTATGCATTTGCATGCTTATTAATGTCAAGCGGTGACATTCCTGCAACGCTGTTGAAAGTTGTAATAACAATTTCCCTAAAGCACTGCGGACACTGCCTTGTACTCGTGTTTATGGCTTTACCGCAACCCGGGCATTCCAGTTCAACTACCTGATGTGCCATTGTTTTTCTCCTTTTTTATCTTTTTTTCAATTCTGTTCTAAGCTTTATTTTCGCCATTGCTCTGTTGCAAGCGGTCAGAATATTCTGCTTCGATGCCTCAAAGGTATCCTGCCTTTTAAGTCCTGTAATATTGGACTGTATTGTTTCGAGCAAATGTTCAATCTCCTGCTCACAGCGGATAACGTTCTGATTGCCCACACCAAAGGTGCTGTCGTTTTTCAGTCTGTCATGGACTGTCTTTATTGCAGAGATTACATCGTCTGTTCCGGGAATTGCCTCGCTCTTTATTTCTTCATAAATTTCAAGAGCAAGGTAGTATGCTTCCTTGTCAACAAGTGTTGCATTGCTTGCATACTCGGGCTTTGAAAAATGAAGCTTTCTTCCGATAAAGAACAGCGAAACTACAAATGTAATAGAGAGAATATAGTGCAAAGCCTTAATAAGCCATATTGTGTAAACAGGAGGCAATGCCGTATCGGAATGCTGTAATGCGTCAACAAGCTCACCGGGGTTTTTCACTGCCCAGTCAACAAATGATATTGTGTTGTCGTAAGCTATGGGAAGCAGTACAAAAAACGCAACTATGTAAATGAGTGCAATGATTACCGGCGTCATATACAAAAGCCAGGTAAAGCTGTCTTTTTTAACAGGTGCTACATATTGAGGAACAGGCGCTTTCTGCCTGGGCTGATATGTATTGCTATAGTTATAGCTGTCATTTACGCCGTCGTTATGTGCAGCCTTGGACTGAGCTGCCTCAGCCTTAGTTTCCTTCACAATTCTCTCAGGCTCGGGAGAAACCTCCTCGGGCACATATTTATCACCTATTGTTTCAAACAGGTTTTCGTTAATTTTTTCTTTCTTGTCATCTGTTGACATACTATAATCCACCCCAACAGTTTTCATCTGATGCACGCTCTCGCCTGCATGGCTCTTTTCGACCTTGTCAACCTTTTCAGTAGCAGGTGCCGGATTTGCCGCTATAACAACCTCGTTAAGCTCTGCATTGGTAAAGCTTTTTTCAATCTCAACCAGCTCGTTAAAGAACTCCTCCGCACTGTTGTAGCGTTCACTGCGTGTGCTGATAGCCTTCAAAACTGCCTTGCCTAATGCATTGTCTGCATTCTGCGGTAAGGAGGGTACCTCCTCTTTCATACGCTTTTCAAAGGCTGCATCCTCGTCGTTTGTATTAAACTGTTCGGGATAGGGCGGCATAAATGGGTTACGGTTGTAGTTAAGGAGCTTGTACATCACAATACCCAACGAATAAATGTCAACTGTATTGTCGTATGTCCCCTTGCCCAAATATACCTCGGGTGCTATGTAGTTGGGCGTTCCCTTCATGCTCTCGGCTCTTGACCTGTCCTTGAGCTTTTTCGAAACACCAAAATCTCCAAGCTTATACGAACCGTCATTTGCAACGAAAATATTTTCGTCCTTGATATCACGGTGTATTATGTTATTTTTGTGGCACGCAATAAGTGCCGTGGCAATATCCTTACCAAGCTTTATTACGTCACGCACTGTAAGCTGATGTGTCTGGATATACTCGTCAAAGGGATTGAGGTATTCCATCAAAATGTATATGTCATACTTCAACGGCGACTGGCTTTCGTCAATCTGGTTTTCGTAATACCATACCACATTGCGTACACCCTGTTCTGTAAGGTTGTTCAATATCTGAATTTCGCCTACAATATCCTTGAGTATTTCGCTAAAGTAGTTATCTGCCTTGGAATAATCTCCTCCCATGGAGTTGAGCACATCATTATACTGCTTTTTTGTAGGAAGGGATATGTGCTTAATAGCCCTCGTGTAAGTTCCGGACTGATTTTTTTTACATGCCTTGTAAACTGTTCCAAAGCCTCCGGAGCCTATTTCTTCTTCAATGGTATATCCCAAAATAGTTTCTCCTACCAATTTTATCCCTTCTTTCTACTATAAAATTTCAATCAACAATAAGGTAACATTGTCGGCACACACATCACCCTTTGCCAAAGCCTTATCCAAAAGTGTCTGCCCCATTTGAGAAACATTGTCACACTGTGTAATAACATCTGCTATTTCCTCGTTGCACAAGGCATCGGTCAAGCCATCGCTGCACAAAAGGAAAATGTCGCCTCTGTTATATACTGCGTGGGCAACATCGGCACAAAGGCTTCCCTTTCTGCCAAGGTACTTGTAAAGCATTTTCCGTGACGGAAAAGCTTTAAGCTCGTCCTCATCAAGTAACCCCAGGTCAAAAAGCCTTTGGCCCTCGGTGTGGTCAGTGCTCCATTGTGTGACAGATTTACCGTCAAAACGGTAAATACGGCTGTCGCCTGCATTTATGGAGCAGATTTTATTTTTTGTTATAACAAGTGCACTCAATGTAGCACCCATGTTATGACAGTTGGCATATCTTGCAGAATAGTCCACTATTTCCTCATTAAGGCGGGCGATATATTCACCAAGTTCATCCTCTTGAGCACAGAGCAGCTGTTCGTAACAATCGTTTAGCCACCGCACTGCATTCAAGCTTGCAACCTCCCCTGCACTATGCCCTCCCATTCCGTCGCAAACGGCAAAAATACCGTCCTCGCCTTCGTAGGAAGCACTTTGCGTGCAAATGTTGTTTTTCATTGTTATCTGCACCCGGGGCGAGATGAAATTATCCCGACCTAAAAGGAAATTATCCTCGTGATTACTCCGTATGTTACCTACATTTGAAAAAGCAACTGCTTTAATCATTATCCTGAGCGTAAAGCTTTTCTATCTCAGCTAAAAATTCTTCTCTCTCGGGATTGCTGTAACCCTTGTATACGATATCATTTATATCCTTATGGTTAAAAAGGAAGAATGTATCGTCACCCAGATAGCCTTCGGGATAAAGAACCCCTGCATAATCGTACTCTACATCGGGTTCATCTGCATTTGCCTGTTTGATGCCCACAATCACAAGCTTTTTTATGCCGCCTCTGAGTAAAACTACACTGCCGATTGGCAATAAATCTCTAATCATAAATTTCGCTCCTTAATTAACAGTATTTAAAACGCAAAACTAAGTTTTCCGAAGAAATTTCTCACACCCTGCTTTACGTTACCGATTACTTTATTAGCCGTATCCTTAACGGTGTTAACCACCTTCGTACATGCGTCTCTTACTACCGGTGCCACAACATTAACGGCTTTTCTTGCCCCTTGTCCAATCCATATTCCAATATCAATCAAGCCATCGGAAACCCACTCGGTAAAGTCTTTACCTGTGAAATGTTTAGTTATTGCATCCAAGCCCATATTCACAAGAACTACCACACCTGCAACCACTACCGCAGGAACCGCTATGGTTACACCGGTTGCAGCAGCAACAGCGGTGGCGGCAGTAGCCAATCCGGCTCCGATAACAGTGTATAAGGCTGCATCCTTAACTACATCTATTGCAGTTTCGCTTGCAATTTCAACAAATGTTCTTGTTGCATCCATCTCGCCATTACGGTAGTCATGAACATTTGTTATTATGTTCACTATACCGCTGACTGCAATGTCTACTACACCGATTCCGCCGATAACACTCTTTTCGTACTTAACATAATTGCGTCCCCAGCGTATCTTTGTATTCTTTATAGTTGAAGGGTTTTTTACCATAGGATCAAGATTTAATGCCGACTTGACTATTTTCTTTATTTTTTTA
>JAFUJG010000241.1 GCA_017468215.1 Clostridia bacterium
CCTTATCCCCAAAATTGACCATAGGCTTTCTTAAATCGGTATGACCAAAGGTGGGGCACTCCTGTGCAATTTCGTCCAGCTTAAAGCCGTCCTCACCCCAACTGTGCAATCAATAAAACCTTTCGGGCAAAATGCAGGTGGTGTGTGCTTTTATTTTTTTGCCAAAGTAGCAATGCACAAGGTAATCGCCCTTGCCGATACGGAATATGTAGCTTACATCTTTCCCTTCAAGGAAGAAATAGTTGTTTTCAAATTTTATCATGGTCAGACCTCCTTGCTATTTGTATAAATTATACCTTGAATTTTTGGGGATTTCAAGGTATAATAATATAGATATAGTATAAACTGGCACAAATTTTAGAAAAAACTACATAAGTAGGTGGAATAATGTATTTAAAAAGAGTTGAGCTGCAGGGGTTTAAGTCCTTTGCAGATAAAACAGTAATAGAGGTAGGCTCGGGTGTTACAGGCATAGTTGGCCCCAACGGCTCAGGTAAGAGTAACATTTCCGACGCTCTCCGCTGGGTAATGGGTGAAATGAGTGCCAAGAGCCTTCGAAGCGGTAATATGCAGGATGTCATATTCAACGGTACCCAAAAGAGAAAACAGCTTTCCTTTGCGGAGGTTACACTTATACTTGACAACGAAAGCCACTTTTTCCAGTCAGAATTTAACGAGATTGCCGTTACAAGACGAGTGTTCAGAAGCGGCGAGAGCGAGTATCTCATAAACGGTGCTCAGGTAAGGCTTAAGGATATCCACGAGCTGTTTATGGACACAGGTCTGGGCAGAGAAGGCTACAGCGTTGTAGGTCAGGGCAGGATTGACGAGCTTCTTAGTGCAAAGGCCGAAAACCGCCGACAGGTGTTCGAGGAAGCGGCAGGTATTTCAAAATACCGTCATCGTAAGGACGAGGCTGAGCGAAAGCTTGAAAAAACCGAGGAAAACCTTGTCCGTGTACGTGACGTGTTAAACGAGCTTGAAGGCAGAGTAGGTCCCTTGCAGCGTCAGAGCGAAAAGGCAAAGAAATACCTTGACCTCCGTGAGGAGCTTAAGGGTATTGAAGTGTCTGCCTCCGTTGATATTATCGACAAAAACCGTGAGGAAATGAAAAAGTACGAGGACCTTTTAAAAATTGCCAACGATGACTTAGAGAGAGAAAAGAAGCTTTTGGAAGATGCGGAAAAGGAAAGTGACAGCCTTTACGCACTTTTAAGAGAAAACGATGAAAAAACCTCGGCTTTAAGAGGCGAGCTGGACGAAGCTAAGAGCGAGCATTCCAACCACGCAAATAACATAAAGCTTTTAGGCAATAATATAGACAACTTTAACGCAAATATTCTTACAATAGATGCTGAAATTAACGCAAATAACGCCCTTGCAGCCGAGGCTGAAAAGTCTATTGCAGGCATGGAAAACGAGGCAGAGGAGCACAAAAAACGCCTGGGTGTACTTACAGAGGAGCTTGCAAAAATGGAGAGTGAAGGTGCAACTGTAACCGAGGATATGGCACAAAAGGGCGTTGAGGTTGAAAAGGTACGTTCAACCATTCGTGAGCTGGAAAGAGAGCTTTCCGACGCCGACAGCAAAACTGCATCACTTTCTGTGCTTAAGGAAAGCATCGAAACAAGGCAGTTCTCCCTTGAGGTTGACCTTACCGTAGCACGTGACAACGAAAGACGCCTGTGTGAGGATGCTGACCGTCTTGACAAGGATATGGCAAAAGCACAGAAGGAAAGAAGCGAAGCCGAGAGCGTTTTTGTATCCTCCAGAAAAAAAGCTGAGGAAATCACCTCTGCCGTTAACGAGAAAAAGGCTGAATTCAACACTCTCAGTGCATCCTTGGGCGAAAAGCAGGGCAGACTGAGAATGCTTGAAGAAATGGAAAGGGCACTTGAGGGCTATCAGAGAAGCGTTAAGGACCTGATAAATGCTCACAAGCAGGGCCGCTACATGGGCAGGATAACAGGTATTTTCTCAAAGCTTATTGTTGTGCCGAGAGAATATTCCACAGCCATTGAGGTTGCCTTGGGCGGTGCAATGCAGAACGTTGTTGTGCCCGACGAGCAGGATGCAAAAGAGGCTGTTAACTACCTTAAGGAGCACAAGCTGGGCAGAGTTACATTTTTGCCCTTATCCAGCCAGGAAAAAAGAAGGCTTGAGGGTGAAAAGCGGATTTTGTCAGAGCGTGGCGTTATAGGCATTGCCGCAGACCTTGTTGAAAGAGAAAGCTATCTTGACAATACGGTTGAATCTCTTTTGGGCAGGGTTGTTGTAACCGATAATCAGGACAACGCAATTCGCCTTGCAAAGAGCAATAAATATAAGTTTAAGATTGTTACTCTCTCGGGCGAAGTGTTCCAGGTTGGCGGCTCTATCACAGGCGGCAGCATGAACCGTGCATCCAGCGTGCTTGGCAGAGAGGAAGAAATCGAAAACCTTAAAAAAGAGGTTAAAAAGCTTGATTCTCTTTGCGAAAAGGCAGAGGATGCTATTGAGGACATGATGGACTCGGCACATACATTACAGCAGCAGATGGAAGAAGCAAGAGAAACCCTTTCCGAAAAAGACATTGCTCTTTCACGACTTGTGGCTGAAAAGAATGCTGTAAACACACGCCTTGAGGAAGAAAAGAGCCGTCTTGAAAAGCTTAACAGCGAAAAAGACGAAATTGCATATAAGATTGCAAATAACGAAACACTTAAAACAGAATATATTGCCCAGAAGGCAAACGCAGAAAAGGCACTTAGTGAGGCAGAGGCAGAGCTTAGCGAAAAGCAAAAGGCATTAAGCGAGGCTATGAGATGTAAGGACGAGTCGTCCTCACGCCTTTTTGAAAAGAAGATGGAGGTTACAAGTGCTCAGAAGGACATTGAGCTTGTGGGCGAAAGAGTTAACCTTACAAAAATAAGAATTGAAAACCTTTTGGCAGAAAACAAAGCGAAGGAAGCATCAAAGGAGGCTATTGGTCGTAACATTGAAAGATGCAAAAACGAAATTGCCCTTTGCGAAAAGGACATGGAAGAAGCACTTAAAAAGGTGAACGACATTGAAGCTTGTCTTATTGCTCAGGCGCAGGGCAAGAGTGGTACAGACGAGCGTGTTGGTATACTTCGTGACGAAATAAAGAGGCTTAATGACACTATTTACTCCTTGCAGAACGAAGCGGTACGCCTTGAAGGTGACAAGAGCAAGATTGACTATAAGATAGAAACTGCAGTTAACCGCCTGTGGGATGAGTACGAGCTTACATATTCCGAGGCAAAGAGCTGTTATGTGCCCGGATTGTCAATTCCCGAAGCACAAAAGAGAATAGCGTCCCTTCGTGGTGCTATCAAGGCACTTGGCAATGTAAACGTGGATGCCATTGAGGAATACCGTGAGGTAAAAGAGCGTTTTGAATTTTTATCCAACCAGGTTAAGGATATGGAAGAAGGCAAGGCGAGCCTTGAAAAGCTTATCCGTGAAATAACCGTTGTTATGAAGGATATTTTCGCAGAAAAGTTTGTTGTTATAAACCGTTATTTCGGCGAAATATTCCAGGAGCTTTTCGGCGGCGGTAAGGCGTCGGTATCTCTTATTGACAAGGATAACATACTCGAAAGCGGTATCGAAATCGAGGTTCAGCCTCCGGGCAAAAAGCTGCAGAGCATTGCACCGCTTTCAGGCGGCGAAAAGGCACTTACAGCCATTGCATTGCTTTTCGCACTTATGAAGGTATCGCCCTCGCCCTTTGTTGTGCTTGACGAAATCGAAGCGGCACTGGACGATATAAATGTTTACCGCTTTGCAAACTATATGCGCAACAGAACCGACACAACACAGTTCATTGTTATTACTCACCGCCGAGGCACAATGGAATCGGCGGACGTGCTCTACGGTGTAACA
>JAFUJG010000242.1 GCA_017468215.1 Clostridia bacterium
ATGCAGATGATTAACTTTGAGGCATCTGTTACAAAAAATAAAACAACTGTGCCTATTTTGGGTCAGACAGGCAGAGGCAATAAGGCAAACGGCTGGAGCGGTGTTTTTAAAGGCAAGGCACACTACAACCAGTCGGTGTTCAGAAGCCTGCTTATGAACTACAAGGAAACAGGGGAGGATATTTATTTTGATATCCAGATAACAAATTATGACCCTGCAAGCAGTGCAGGCAAGCAGACAATGATTTTCACCGGCTGCAATATTGACGGAGGCATACTTGCTAAGTTTGATGCTGAGGGCGATTATCTTTCTGAGGACATTTCGGGCACCTTTGAAGATTTCAAGATGCCTGTAAAGTTCGTCAATTTAAAGGGTATGGAATAAAAAAGTGGGCGGCTGTGCCGCCCATGGGAATAAGGAGTTATGCATATGGAAGGCTTGAAGCTGTTTTTGAAGGAAAACCGTGTTAAAAGAGAAAATGTTTTTTACTCTCCTGCGGAGGATATGAGGGATGAAAAGGGGGATAAAATCCAATGGGAGATACGCCACATTACCACAAGTGAGGACGAGCAGATACGTGAGGACTGCATAAGAGAGGCACATGGTAAGGGCATAAGGGTTGACTATAACCTTTACCTTAAAAAGCTCTGTGCGGCAAGTGTGGTTTACCCGCCCCTTTATAACGCACGGCTGCAGGATTCCTACGGAGTGAAAACCCCCGAGGATTTGCTCATAGAGCTGCTTGACAACCCAGGCGAGTATCAGGAGTTTGTAAAGTTTGTGCAGAGGATAAACGGTTTTGACGTGACAATGGCTGAAAGGGTGGAAAAAGCAAAAAACTCATAAGTGAAGGTGACGGTCAGGCAGTTTATGCCTACTGGTGCCTTCACCATCTTAAAATGAAGCCCTCGGAATTTGTCAGTTTAAGCGAAAACGAGCTGGCGTTTATTATTGCATCCATTGACATTTACACCGAAAGAAGGGGGAAGTAGAAAATGTATATGGTTTATATAGATAATATACTGTTTCCGGTGGCTCCCTCACGCATTGTGAGCGAGACCGAATTTGAAAACAAAACCTACACACTTATTGACGGAAGCAGGGTTAACCGACCGGGCGGCAAGGGCTTACGCAAATTTTCCTTTGAGCTGCTTCTTCCCATGAGCAAGTATCCCTTTGCACAGTACGAGGAGCAGTTTTACGATGCCGAGTACTATGTGGAGCAGCTCAGAAGAATAGGCTCGGAAAACCGTGATGTAAAATTTGACGTGTACAGAACCTATCACAATTCGGGAGCAACCTATCTTACCAGCGTGAGTGTGCTGTGCGAAAAAATTGTTATTACAGAGGACGCTGAAAACGGTGAGGACATACGAGCACAGCTTGTCCTTCGTGAGCACCGAAGCGTGGAAACAAAGCTTGCCGAGCGAAAGAAAAGCTCCTATGAAACACGTGAGGACGGTTATACCGCCCCCGAAACCTACACGGTTAAAAAGGGCGACAGCCTGTGGCTCATAAGCAAAAAGCTATACGGTGACGGTGCCAAGTATACCTATCTTGCCGCCCTTAACGGAATAACCAAGCCTTATACAATTTATCCGGGACAAGTTCTTAAGGTGAGGGAGTAGGTTATGGAAACAAAAATTAAAAACACCACTGTATACGAAAAAAGCGACTACCGTGAAATTTTTGACGTGGCTGAAAACGAAAGCAGGCTTAAGGTGTACATAAAAAGCTATCTTAATATTTACGATGTTCCCGTAATTGACGAGGCGGTTATCGAAAAAGAGGAGTTCTGTGCCTCAAAATTTACTTTTTATGTGCTTAAGGACGACCTTGTAAGCTTTAACCAGGGCGATGCGGTAAGCGTGAAGTTTGATTCGGCAGGGATTTTTTACGGATATGTTTTTTCGAAGGCAAGAGATAAGGAGAACCTTATAAAGGTTGTGTGCTATGACCAGATGCGTTATTTAAAAAACAGGCGCACCTACACCCGAGGAAGCATGTGTCTTGAGGAAATAGTGCGGCGGATAGGAAACGACAACGCCTTAAGGATAGGCGAAACCGACCAGGCGGCCGGGCTTTTGCCTCCTGTTGCTGCAGACAACTTAAGCCTGCTGGATGTTATTAAAAAAGCCTGCAAGGAGCAAAGAAGGCTTAACGGCGAGAGGTATATCCTCTACGACGATTTCGGCTATCTTAATTTAAAAAACGAGAAAAACCTTGAAACCAATGTGATGATAGATGCAACAGGGGCAGAAAACTATGTTTATACCGATACTATTGACAAAGACGTTTACAACACCGTGCAGCTTTACAGCGACACAAAAAAAGCAAACCTCAGAAGCCTGACAACCATAACAGACAAGGAAACTGCCAATATGTGGGGCACGCTTATCCTGTCAAAAAAGGCAAGCGACCCCTTGCGTGCCTATGAGGAGGCAAGGGAGCTTTTGGCAGAGTACAATAAAATTAACAGAACAATTACCTTAAAGTGCGTCAAGGGGGATTTACGCTTTGTGCCCGGGTGCAGTGTGTATGTGAAATTGAGCATGGGTGATTTGTATTTTGACAATTTTGTCCGTGTGAGGAAAGCTGTGCATCGTTTTAAGAACAATATGTACAGTGCTGATTTGTACCTGGATGGGAGTGAGATTGAATGAATCTTGCAGAGGTTATTAAAAAGTGCTCCATGGAGGCATTTGAGGCATCAATCCCCTGCGATATTGTGTTCGGCACGGTTGTGGGCATTGAGCCTTGCCTGGTAAAGGTAGGGGACATGACAATCCCCTCTGAGATACTTTCTGTTGCAGAGCACCTTTTGCATAAGGAGACCACCGTTACCCTTGCAGGGTACGAAAAAACAGTTGTGATAAATGCCGGGCTCAGCTTGGGCGATACCCTTGTGCTGTTAAGGCAGGCAGGCGGAGGGAACTATGTGGCGATAGGAAAAATGTGAGGTGATTTAATGCTGCCTGAAAATAATTTGGAGGATGTTGTTGTAGATGAAATCAAGGAGAAAGCCTTTTTGATTGACTTTGACAAAAAGAAGCTGGGAGGCTTGATTGACGGTAAAAAGG
>JAFUJG010000243.1 GCA_017468215.1 Clostridia bacterium
AAAAAGAAAAGACATCCTTTTGGATGTCTTTTTTTATTTTGTATGAAAGATATTTACCAAATGGGGTCAGACCCCATTTGGTAAATTTGTGTCAAAGTTGGCATATCATTTGAACGAAGTGATGGGGTGCATTAATCTTTGGGTGGTCGAGGGCGCCGACCCCTACATAATTTGAGGGCATAGGTAAGAGGGATTGTGGAACAAGTTAGATGAGGACTTTGCTTTGCAAAGTCCTTTTTGTGTGCAATTTTTTGCACAGTTTATGGCTTATATTTGTATGTGAAGGGGATGATTTGCTTGAAAATTTTTATAGGTGGGTCTCGTGGAATAAAAAATCTTGACAGAACGGCTTATTGCTTTTTAGAGGCTCTTTATAAAGTAGTTGAAAATAAAGAAAACAACGAGGTTTTAATCGGTGACGCAAACGGGGTAGACCTTCCTCAGAAAAACTAAAAAGACAGCAGGGTTAAATCTGCTGTCTTTTTGTTTTTTAGTCTGCCAAATCACTTGCAAGAGTAAGTGATATTTTCAAATTTCCGTTAAGAGTTCTGAGTTCATCCATAAACTCTTTTTCGCTTATATCCTGCTTGACCTTTACGTCGAATACAAGCTCAAACAGTGTACCCAGGTCAATATTCATAACCTTAAGAAGCTCGTATTTCTTGCAGTATTTATTGAGCACAGGCTCAAATACGCCCTCGTAGTTAAGGTCCTCGGGGATAACTATCTTCAACTTTTTTGTTGTCTGTGCAGGAGCAAACAGATTAAGCTTTGACATTATAACAATAAATACGGAAAGCAGTACCACGCCAATCAGTGCTACTATGTATGCACCTGCACCAACAGCAAGACCTGCCGCTGTTGCAAAAAGTACATATGCAATATCCTTTGGCTCACGAAGGCTCATTCTGAAACGGATAACCGCCAATGCACCTGCAAAGGAGAAGGCTCCAGCAATATTGCTGCCTACAACCAAAATAACAAGGCTGATTACCGTACACATCATAATAAGTGTCATAACAAAGGACTGAGAGTAGCCAAAACCTGTATGTGTAAACTTGTATACACATCCTATTATCAGACCTATAACAAAGCTTAAAGTAACTGCAAAGCAAATTTCAATAATGCCCGCTTCGCTTCCTGCTACAAGGTCAATGCCTTTATTAAACATTGCTAAAAACTCGCTCATTTTCATCTTCCTCCTGTAAATATCTCTTTAATACATACTGCGAAAACTCGGTTCCGTATTTGGAAAACCGTCTTTTTCGCACATTATTCTCGCTCATAAGCCTTGCAAGCCACAGCGGCACAGATTTATCAACCTTTACTTCCATTAGCACATAATTCTCATCAAGGATTCGCTGTCCGTGGCTGCCCAGCCTCAGGTCAAGCTCGTCCCTTCGGGCACGGATATTTGTATCGAAGGTTACTCTCAAATCTCCGTCCTCGCTCTGAGTGCCGAAAAACGCCTGACGGTCATAGCAAAGCACAACCTTAGGCATAAGTGCCATATTTTTTGCAATAACGTCTATTTCTTTAACAACCTGACGTTTTATTATCTTGCTGTAGGGCACATCTACATGTTCTATTAAAAAGGGATTAACATCGTCTATGTACATGAGCGTTCTTCGCTTATTTACAAGACCGTTTACCTTTTTCTTTATTTCAAGAAAAGCTGTAGGATAGCTTGGGTCATAACTGCGTAGCCTTATTTTAAAGCGGTACTGATCCTCTCTTTTGAGACCGGTTGACACCAGGTCACTGTGTTCGGTGTCATAATAGAGATTCATAATAGTATAAAGATTACCGCCTATGTTGTACTCGTCCAGCTCCATCTTGTCGCCAAAGCCTTTAACTACGTTTTCATACTGTTCCTTGGTGAGCATAAATTTCATCTCATATCGGCTGAAAACGGTTTTTGCAACCCCCATTAAAACACCTCCTTAGTATCATATTAATATACTTTTGTGTTCATTATGTTAAAACTGTGTGTGAAATAATAAAATTAAGGTAAATCTCTACAATGTCAATATCGGTATGTGTATAAAGCATTCTTGCTCCTACAACATCCTCCATCTCATTAAAAATTATTTTTCCGTCATCAAAAATAAAATCAAGACCTGCGTAGGCTATATCGAACTGATTTATAACTTTTTGGATTTCGCTCTTTTCCCAATCAGACAAATCATATTCCAACGCCTTGCCCCCAAGGCAGAAATTGCTTCGGAAATCTGTGTCGGAAACACGGAGCATTGCTTTTATGATTTTATTTCCCACAACATAAACCCTTAAATCACGCCCTTTATCGCTTACAACTTTCTGGGCAATGGTTTTTTCACCAACCCTTTCCTTGTAAGATGCAAACTCAGCATAATTATTTATTATTTCAACGCATCTGCCGCCTTTGCCCATACAAGGCTTTAAAACCATAGGATAGTAGGGCGGGGTAAAGGAATCTGTTACAAGAAAGGTTTCGGGCAGACGGATACCCTTTTGTTTCAGGTAGCAATAGGTATTCCATTTGTCGTTAGCTGTGCGGCTTATAAAGGAGGAATTGTAAACCTTAACACCCAATTTTTCAAGCTGCTCACTTAAATCGGGATTCATCGTCCTGACAATCGCCACGTCGGGAAGATGATTAAAATCAACCCCATCATCTACAATTACCAAGGTGAGGTCAATGTTTTTATTGTGGCACTTTTCAAAATAAAAATCTATGTATCGGCGGTTTCTCTCCGCCTCAAATTTGTCGTATACCAGCCACAGTTTCATGATATTTTACCTTTGATATAGCTGAAAATTTCATCTGCTACGTTGATATGCGTACAGTCGAGAATATTTTTAATATGAGCGTTGGAATTAACCTCGCAAAGAAGCGGACCATCTTTTCCGAAAAGCAAATCAACCCCCCCAAAGTCAAGCCCAA
>JAFUJG010000025.1 GCA_017468215.1 Clostridia bacterium
GAAAGGAGTAAAGCCATGGATATTAATGAGCTTAAACGCAAGGTGCACTCCACCGAGCTTTATTTTGAAAGCAGTGAATTTTTAGCCGAGCAGAGAGAATGTCTCGAGCTTTTATATGACTTTAACAACACACGCCCCTCAGAGGGTGAAAAGCGTCAGGCACTTTTGAAAAAAATGTTCGCATCTATTGGCAAGGGCTGTTATGTTGAGCCGCCGCTACGGTCAAACTGGGGCGGTAAGCATATTCACTTCGGTGATTACGTATATGCAAATTTCAACTTAACAGCAGTTGACGACACCCACATTTATGTAGGCGACCACACAATGTTCGGTCCTAACGTAACAATAGCAACAGCGGCACATCCTATATACGTGCCCTTGCGTGAAAAGGGCTGTCAGTTCAATGCAAGTGTAACAATAGGCAAATGCTGTTGGATTGGTGCAGGCAGCGTTATACTTCCCGGCGTTACCATAGGCGACGGTACGGTTATCGGTGCAGGCAGTATTGTAATAGGCGACATTCCCGCAAACGTTGTAGCGGTGGGCAACCCCTGCCGTGTTATGCGTCCCATAGGCGAAAGAGACAGAGAATACTATTTTAAGGATATGAAAATCCCAGAGGAATTAAAATAAATTATGAAACTTGGTTACAAACACACCTTATATGCCTGCTTTATAGGCTACATAACTCAGGCGGTGGTAAACAATTTTGCTCCGCTTCTGTTTATTATTTTCCACAGCCAGTTGTCGGTTCCCTTGGAGCAGATAACCCTTCTTGTTACAATCAACTTTCTTGTTCAGCTTTTTGTGGATTTTATCTCACCATTTTTTGTTGATAAAATCGGCTACAAAACAAGCATAATCATTGCTCACGTATTTTCGGCGGCAGGCCTGGCTTTGCTGGGGATTCTTCCGTTGGTGTTCCCCTCGCCCTTTCCGGCACTTCTTATTGCGGTTATTGTATACGCTGTGGGCGGGGGTATCATCGAGGTTCTTATAAGCCCTATTGCAGAGAGCTGTCCTACAAAAAACAAATCCGCAACCATGAGCCTTCTGCACTCCTTCTACTGTTGGGGCACCATGGGCGTTGTAATCATTTCCACATTATTCCTTGCCTATTTTGGCAAGGGAAGCTGGCATGTTCTTGCCGTTTTGTGGTCACTTGTTCCTGTTTTTAATGTTTTGTATTTTTCCCTTGTTCCCGTGAACCACCTTCTGACAGAGGAAGATACTGCCATGAGTCCCAAGGAGCTTTTTTCAAGCAAAACCTTTGCTCTGTTTATCCTTCTGATGATAAGTGCAGGTGCCAGCGAGCAGGCAATGAGCCAGTGGGCATCCTTCTTTGTTGAAAGTGCTCTGGGCGTTCCCAAGGCACTTGGCGACATTTTAGGCATTTGCCTTTTTGCACTTATGATGGGCATTGCACGTGTAACCTACTCGAAGGCAAGCGACAAGCTTAATTTAAGGCTGTGCCTTATTGCAAGCGGTATATTGAGCATTGCCTCATACATTACTGTTGCAATAAGCCCCTACAGCGCCCTTTCACTTATTGCATGTGCACTTTGCGGATTATCCGCAGGCATACTGTGGCCGGGGGTATTTTCCATGGCGGCTGAGCACTTCCCTCGTGGCGGCACGCTGATGTTTGCACTGTTGGCTCTTGCAGGGGATTTGGGCTGTTCATCAGGTCCCACCCTTACAGGGTTTGTATCCTCTGCCTTTTCGGATAACTTAAATCTGGGATTACTTGCGGCAGCGGTTTTCCCCTTGATTTTAATAATTTCAGCAGCACTATTAAAAAAGAGTCAGTCCTAATTGAACAGGTCCAGTAAAAACGGACAATAGAAAAAAAGAGCCTCCTATGATAGAATTAAAACTATCATAGGAGGTTTTTGTTATGCCAAGAAAATATGAAAAAGTACGGGAATTGCTTCCCATCATTAAAGAAATGATGAA
>JAFUJG010000244.1 GCA_017468215.1 Clostridia bacterium
CCACATATTCATCCTTTTGTTCCCAATTGCTTGTTGAGCAAAAATCGCAATACAAACACTTTTTTACACAAAAAGGAATATGGATATAAACACCCTTATTCATCGTCGAGCTTTAATACTGCCATGAATGCTTCCTGAGGCACTTCAACTGTACCTACTCTACGCATTCTCTTTTTACCTTCCTTCTGCTTTTCCAGAAGCTTTTTCTTACGTGTGATGTCACCGCCGTAGCACTTTGCCAATACATCCTTACGCATAGCCTTAACGGTTTCACGTGCAATTATCTTGCCACCGATAGCAGCCTGGATGGGTATTTCGAAAAGCTGACGAGGGATAGATTCCTTAAGCTTTTCGGCAATCTTTCTTCCTCGTGCATATACACTTGATTCGTGTACGATAAAGCTAAGCGCATCCACCATCTCGCCGTTTAAAAGAATATCCAGCTTAACAAGAGAGCTCTTTACGTAGCCCTTAAGCTCATAGTCAAAGGATGCATAGCCACGGCTGCGGCTCTTAAGTGCATCGAAAAAGTCGTAAATGATTTCGTTAAGAGGAAGCTCGTAGTGAATGTCGGCTCTTGTTTCGTCGATGTATTCCATACCTATATAGTTGCCTCGTCTTTCCTGGCAAAGGGTCATGATTGAACCAACATAGTCGGTAGGCACAAAAATATGTGCATCCACAATAGGCTCCTCGATATAGTCTGTTTCGGTTACGGGCGGAAGGTTTGTGGGGTTTGAAATATCCAATACCTCGCCTGCTGTTGTGTGCACCATGTAAACAACGCTGGGCGCTGTGGTAACAAGGTCTAAGTTAAACTCTCTCTCCAGTCTTTCCTGGATAATTTCCATATGCAGAAGACCCAAAAAGCCGCAGCGGAAACCAAAGCCCAAAGCCACACTTGTTTCAGGTTCAAACAAAAGGGATGCGTCGTTTAACTGGAGCTTTTCCAAGGCTTCACGCAAATCTCCGTATTTTGCACCGTCGGCAGGATAAATACCGCAGTAAACCATGGGGTTTACCTTTCTATAGCCGGGAAGTGCTTCGGGAGCAGGGTTATCCGCATTTGTAACTGTGTCACCAACGCTTGTATCCCTTACGTTTTTGATGCTTGCGGCAATGTAGCCAACCTCGCCTGCAGACAGCCTTTTTGCACTTTGTGTGCCCGAGGGCATAAGATAGCCTGTTTCAACAACATCAAACTCCTTGCCTGTTGCCATGAAACGGATTTTCATACCCGGCTCAATGTAGCCGTCGATAACTCTTATATAAACGATAACGCCCTTGTAGGAGTCATAATACGAGTCAAAAATAAGTGCCTTTGTGGGGGCTGTTTCATCCCCTGTGGGGGCAGGAATGTTCTGTACAACATATTCAAGCACGCTTTCAACATTTAAGCCTGTTTTTGCACTTATGCGGGGAGCATCCTCGGCAGGAATACCTATAATATCCTCAATTTCGCCGATAACGTGCTCGGGACGTGCTGAAGGAAGGTCGATTTTATTGATAACAGGTAAAATTTCCAGATTGTGGTCAAGGGCAAGATATGTGTTTGCCAAGGTCTGTGCCTCGATACCCTGTGCCGCATCAACAACCAAAAGTGCACCCTCGCATGCTGCAAGAGAGCGTGAAACCTCGTAGTTAAAGTCAACGTGGCCGGGGGTGTCGATAAGGTTTAACACATAGTCCTTACCGTCGTTTGCCTTATAGTTAAGCCTTACGGCTCTGGCTTTAATGGTAATGCCTCTTTCCCTTTCCAGCTCCATGTTATCCAAGAGCTGTTCTTCCATATCTCTCTGCTCAACCACGCCTGTAAGCTCTAAAAGACGGTCTGCAAGGGTGCTCTTACCGTGGTCGATATGAGCTATAATACTAAAATTACGAATATTGTCCTGCATATAAGTTTTCCCTTTCAATCAAATCTATAATTTCATGGGGGTTGTCAACCAAAATGTCGGGATTGTTATTTAACAAATCCTCTTTTGACATGAAGCCCCATGTAACGCTCACACATTTCATGCCTGCATTGTGTGCAGTTTTTATATCAACATGACTGTCACCCACGTAAAGGCACTCGTCATTTTTAATCTGCATTTTTTCCAAAAGATAATTTGCTCCGTCGGGCGAAGGCTTTCTGGAAAAAAATTCAACCTCGCCTAACACATCGGTGAAAATGTCGCCGAAAACTTTTTTAATCATAGGCTTTGCAAAAATGTCCATTTTGTTGGTGTTAACTGCAATTTTTATGTTTTTTGCCCTAAGATATGCCAAAAGCTCATCTATACCCTCATACACGGGCAAAATGTTGAGCATGGTTTCGGCATAGTGTTTTTCGAAAATTTTTCTGGCATCCTCGCAAAGATGCTTGCTATCCTGGGGCAATGCACGCTGAACAAGCTTGCCCACACCGTTACCCACAAAGGTGCGGTACGCCTCTATGCTGTGGTTTGGGAACGAATAAAAATCCATAGCAGCGTTTACCGAGTTTGCCAAGCCCTCGATTGTATCTATCAATGTTCCGTCAAGATCAAAAATAACACCTTTTACCATACGTCATTACAGCCTCTTTGCTCAATAAATGCTTTTATGTTCTCGCCTACTATATCAACGCATCTTTGCCTTGCCTCCAAGGATGCCCAGGCAATGTGAGGGGTTAAAACAAACCTCTCGGGATGCTTTATGCGCATGAAGGGGTCATCCTCACAAGGAGGCTCGGTGGGATAAACGTCTATCCCTGCTCCCTTTATAACGCCTGTGTCAACTGCCCATACCAGGTCTTCCGAGTTTATGATGGCACCTCTGCCCACGTTTATTATAACTGCTTCCCTTTTCATGAGGGAGAGCTTCTCCTTATTTACAAGATTTTCGGTTTTCTCGTTAAGGGGTGAATGGATTGATATGATATCGCTCGTTTTAAAAAGGGTATCGATATCCACCTGGGCATAATCCTCCTTGCGACTTTTGCCAGATATGGGAGAGTATACCACCTCGGCTCCAAAGGCTGTAGCCACCTTTGCTACCTCCCTGCCTATGCCGCCCATGCCGATAATGCCCCACCTTTTGCCCGAAATTTCACAAAATGGGCGTGCCAGGTGATTTGCAACACCGCTTTTAGTGTAGCTGCCGTCCTTAACAAAATTATCGTAATAGCTTATCTGCTCCATAAGAGACAGCAAAAGTGCAAAGGTATGCTGACAAACGCTCTCGGTGCAATAGCCAGGAACGTTCCTGACCTTTATGTTTCGCTCTTTGCAGTAGTCAACATCCACATTGTTGTAGCCTGTTGCGGTAAGGCATATAAGCTTAAGGTTTTTGCAGTTTTCAAGGTTGTGCTCACCTAAGAGCTTTTTGTTGGTAACGCATACATCAGCCCGGGATAAAGCTTTGGCAATATCGTCGTTTTCGATATTGTCGTAAAGAGAACATTCCCCAAGGCTTGTTATGGGATAAAGACTGATGTCTTCGCCCAGAGTTTTTTTGTCAAGAACAACTATTTTCATCAGTCTCCCCCTCTTTTTTAGTCCTGGATTGCTTTAAGGTCCTTTTCGGAATATTCTTCCTCGTCACGTGACTTTTTGCCGTCACGGATAATCTTTATATCGCTTACTGCAAATTCAATAACATCGGCATCGTCACCGTTTAAGAGCACCTTTACCTTTTCCTTCAAGAGCGATACGGAAACAACGCTGCCGTTGCCCTTAGGTGTTGAAACAATTGCACCCACTCTGGGGGTTACCTTTATAAGCTCCTCGTAGCAGTCCTGCTCGTACTTCAAGCAGCACATAAGTCTGCCGCAGTTGCCCGAAATTTTAGTGGGGTTAAGGCTTAATCCCTGCTCCTTTGCCATTTTGATGCTAACCGGCTGGAAATCGTCAAGATACTGTACACAGCACAGATTTCTGCCGCATACGCCCAAGCCGCCAAGCATCTTAGCTTCGTCACGAACACCAATCTGTCTTAATTCGATACGTGTTCTGAAAACGCTGGCAAGGTCCTTTACCAGCTCACGGAAGTCAACACGCTTGTCCGAGGTGAAATAAAATAATATCTTATTGCAGTCAAAGGTGTATTCCACATCAACAAGCTTCATCTCAAGATTATGCTTTGCAATTTTTTCCTCGCAGATTTTAAACGCCTCTACCTGCTTTTTCTTGTTTTCTTCAAGGGTGATTGCATCCTCGGGTGTTGCCACACGGATAATGGGCTTTAAGGGTGCAACGATTTCCTCCTCGGAAACCTCCTTTATTGCCATGGCAACTCTGCCGTATTCAACGCCACGTGCTGTTTCGACGATAACATCGTCGCCCACCTTGGGATTTGTGCCGTTGGGTGAAAAGTAGTAGGTTTTACCCACTCTTTTAAACTTAACTCCTATTACCTGTTCCATATATTTCCTCCCAGCAAATTATAAGCATATTTGTTATCCATAAGTCATATTTCATCTTTGCCTTTATATTAGAGCAAAAATCTGCCTTTGTTTTGGATATAATATCAACGCACCGCCTTGCAGATGCACCACGTATACCCTTTGCAAAGGCTGTTATCTGACTTTCGTAGTCGGTATTAATAAGACTGCCGCCCATTTTAAGTGCAGCAATATCACGAAAGAAGCTCATTATAACATCAAAGTAAAAATCGCCGTCAGCGGGCATATCACGCCTTGATGCACCCATTGCTTCAACAACAGGCAGGATAGAGGCTTTTTCGTTTGAAAGCTCCATAAGCGATTTTAAAATATCGTCACGCTTTTTTAAGATTTCCTCGTTTTCGCATATTTCCATTGCTCTGCCCACAATGCCTGCACTGTAGCGGGCAATAAATCCTGCCCTTGCACCTGCAAGCGAGTACTTGTCAGAAACAAACTTTTCTATCTTATCCATCGAAAAGGGCTGAAAGCTTACCTTTGTACCACGAGATAGTATCGTAGGCAAAAGGCGGTGTACGCTTGATGTTATAAGCACCAGCACCGCATAGCTTGGCGGCTCCTCAAAGGATTTTAAAAACGCATTCTGGCTTTCGGTGTTCATTTCGTCGGCGTGCTCAATGATAAAAACCTTCCTGTCGGATATAAGGGGACGGACAAACAGCTCGTCGTTCATTTTTCGGATAGAGTCAATCTTTACGGGCGACTCGTCCATAACGAAAAAGTCGGGATGAGTGTTTGCCTGAAACATTCTGCAGCCGTGACAGGTGCCGCAGGGTTTGGCTTCGCCTGTGCAGAAAAGCATGGCGGCAAACTTTCGTGCCACGGTTTTTTTACCTATTCCGTCAGTACCCTCAAAAATATATCCCTGGCGTACGGTATTCATTTGTACATCTCTTTTTAATACTTCAAGAGCCTTTTGTCCGTGTATAAAAAAATCTGCCACAGAAAATTTCCCTTTCGATTTAAATTCAAATTATTATATCACATATTTACTCAAAAATCAAGCAATTTGATTGCTTTACCGAAGGCACCTCTGCCCCCTGTTCAATAAGGCGTTCTATCTCGCAGATTGCCCTTTGGTCAATGACCTCTCCGGGCAAAACCTGGTACACCCCCGGCGGATAAACCATAATCCCCTCGCCCGAGATTTTCCCTGCCGCTTCCCTTAAGGGTACGGATTTCTTTTTTGCAAAAAACGCCTCTCGGGGTGTTTTTTGAGCAGTCAGCTCAAAGGGCGTGATGCTTATGGGCGTGTGGTTATCGCACCTTATTTCGTCAAGGGCAGTCTTTAGGCTTTTTATCTCCTCCTCGGTATGGAAGGGGGTCAATATAATAACAACACCGCTTCCGTAGCAGCATTCTACAGCAATGTTGTATTTTTCACGCAAGATTTCGCTTACCTTGTAAGGATTGCCATGAACAGGGCAATTGAGCCTTGTAAAGTCTTTATACTTTACGCCTTCTCCCAAGGGTTTTATCTGCTCCGGGAAATACTTTTTCACCAGCTCAAAAAGGGCGGTGTACCGCTCACGAGGGCAGTTCTCGTAAAAGTCAACAGCGTACTCACAGCTTGATGTAAATATGTAGCTGGGTGACGAGGTCTGTACAGTTTTAAGTGCACATTCTACCCTGTCGTAGGTATTATTTGCGAGCAAAATAGCCGTTTGTGTAAGGCTTGGAAGGGTTTTGTGCAGGCTCATGCACACAGCATCGGCACCCATTGATATGATGCTTTTGGGAAGGTTGGGATGCATGCCGTAATGTGCTCCGTGGGCACCGTCCACCAAAAGATACATTCCCCTTTCGTGGGCAAATTCTGCAATACGCTCCACATCGCCCATAAGCCCGAAATAGTTGGGTGCAGTTATGTAAATGGCTTTAGCATCGGGGTTTTCTTTTACTGCTGAGGCAATTTCGTCATAGCCAATGGGTGCAAGTACTGTTGCACCTTGTGCCATTTTTGGCTTTACCCACACGGGAACTGCTCCCGAAAGTGCAAGAGCCGACACAAAGCTCTTGTGGCAAAACCTGTCGGCAATTATCTTTTCGCCGTCCTGTACAAAGCCCAGCACCATGGCAAGAACGCCTGCTGTGGAGCCGTTTACAAGGTAGTATGCCTTTTTTGCACCACAAATGTGTGCCGCATGCTCCAACGACTGCTTTATAACACCCTGTGGGGAATGTAAGTCGTCGGTTTCATAAAGCTCGGTAACATCTATTGAGGGTGAAATGTCAAAATTTTCAAAGCCTCTGCCCTTAAGATGACCCGGCATGTGAAACTGGGTCTGGCTTTTAAGCTTTTCTGCTGTTAATGCGTTGTAAATAGGTCTCATAATTTCTCCTTACGAAATGTATTTTCCAAAGGGCATCCAGGTAATCAAGCCAACAATAATACCGCTGATTACAAATACAGTAGCCGCTTCGATGGGGATGCCGATATAAGGCATACTCTCAAGCACAAACCAGCCCTTTGCCGCAGAAATATTAAGAAACATTTCGTGAATAAGATAAATACCAAAGGTATATTTTGAATAAAACGCCAGATTGGAGTTTGTTCTCCGTTTAAAGATACGCCTGCCGAAAACACTTTTGCAGAACATCATTACACCAAAAGCCATAACAAAGGCACTTACGCTCTTAAAGCTCATGAACTCGTCGGCAATGGTGCCTCTTTTAATGGAAAAGCCTACGGTTGTAAGGAACATATACAAAAAGCCTGCTAAGGCAATGGCATAAATTGTAATACGTGTGTCACGCTTGTGGTCAAAGTTATCGATATACCAGCCTGCCACAAAAAGACCCACATAGCCTGCCGCAAAGCTGATTTCGAACTTGTTTATATATTCAAAAAACGGATTGAAAACCTCGTAGCTTGAAAGGGTTTTTGGTACAAAGGTTAAAAGAAG
>JAFUJG010000245.1 GCA_017468215.1 Clostridia bacterium
CTCTATCATCGTAAGAAACGAAAAGAGAATGCTCCAGGAAGCTGTTGACGCTCTTATTGATAACGGCAGACGCGGCAGACCTGTAACAGGCCCCGGTAACCGTGCACTTAAGTCTCTTTCCGATATGCTTAAGGGTAAGCATGGTCGTTTCCGTCAGAATCTTCTCGGTAAGCGTGTTGACTACTCCGGTCGTTCCGTTATCGTTGTAGGTCCCGACTTAAAGATTTATCAGTGCGGTCTTCCCAAGGAAATGGCAATCGAGCTTTTCAAGCCCTTTGTTATGAAGCGCATTGTGGAAAACGGTACAGCACACAATATTAAGAGTGCTAAGAGAATGGTAGAAAGAGCTCGTCTTGAAGTATGGGACGTTTTGGAAGACGTTATCCGCGAACATCCCGTAATGCTCAACCGTGCACCTACTCTTCATAGATTGGGTATTCAGGCATTCGAGCCCGTACTTGTTGAAGGTAGAGCTATCAGACTTCATCCCCTCGTATGTACAGCGTTCAACGCCGACTTCGACGGTGACCAGATGGCTGTTCACGTACCTCTTTCTCCCGAAGCGCAGGCAGAAGCAAGATTCCTTATGCTTTCTGCAAACAACCTCTTAAAGCCTCAGGATGGTGGTCCCGTAACTGTTCCTACACAGGATATGGTACTCGGTAGCTACTATCTTACACTCATAAAGCATGACGAACCCGGCGAAGGTAAGATGTTTAGTTCTATTACAGAAGCTATGCTTGCTTATGACGCTAAGTATGTTGGTCTTCATTCTCTTATCAAGGTTAAAGTTGGTAACGAAGATTTGAAGGAGCTTAAGTTTACTCAGCTCGGCGGCGAAAGCGTGATTGAATGTACAATCGGTCAGCTTATCTTTAACGCTAACGTTCCTCAGGATATTAACCTCTTTGTTGACAGAAGCAAAGAAGAAAACAAATATGCTCTCGAAGTAACAAAGACTGTTACAAAGGGCGTTCTCAGTAAAATTGTTGACAAGTGTATCAAGGTACACGGCACAACAAAGACAGCTGAAGTATTGGACGCACTCAAGAGCACAGGTTATAAGTTCTCCACTCGCGGTGCTATCACTATTTCTGTATCCGATATGGAAATCCCCGGCTCTAAGAAGGAACACCTTGCAGCAGCCGAAGAAAAGGTTGAAGAAATCACAAAGCTTTACCGTCGTGGTCTTATCACAGACGAAGAAAGATATCAGAATGTTATCAAGACATGGCAGAGTGCCAACGATAAGGTTACTAAGGCTCTTATCGACAACCTTGGTGAATTCAACCCCATTTACATGATGGCTACATCCGGTGCGAGAGGTAGTATCAACCAGATCCGTCAGCTCGCAGGTATGCGTGGTCTTATGGCTAACACATCCGGTCGTACTGTGGAAATCCCGATTCGTTCTTCTTTCCGTGAAGGCTTAAATATCTTGGAATACTTCATTTCCACTCACGGTGCAAGAAAGGGTCTTGCGGATACAGCGCTCAGAACAGCCGACTCTGGTTACCTTACAAGAAGACTTGTTGACGTTGCACAGGAAGTTATCATCCGTGAAATCGACTGTGGCGTAGACAAGGGTATCGTAGTAAGTGCTATTTACGAAGGTAAGGAAGAAATCGAATCCCTTTCCGAAAGACTTGTAGGCAGAGTTGCTATCGGTGATGTAGTTCATCCCGAAACAGGCGAAATACTTGTAAAACATGGCGAAATGTTCACACCCGAACAGGCTCAGGCAGTTGACAAGGCAGGCGTTAAGGAAGTTCTTATCCGTTCTGTTCTTGCGTGCCGTGCTAAGGTTGGTGTATGTGCTACATGTTATGGTGCAAACCTTGCACGCGGCGGCGAAAACGTAAACATCGGTGAAGCTGTTGGTATCATTGCTGCTCAGTCTATCGGTGAACCCGGTACACAGCTTACAATGAGAACATTCCATACAGGTGGTGTAGCCGGTGACGATATCACTCAGGGTCTTCCCAGAGTTGAAGAACTTTTCGAAGCAAGAAAGCCCAAGGGCGTTGCTATTGTAACTGATATATCCGGTACAGTTCAGATTAACCGCACAAAGGGTAAGACTGAGGTAGTTGTTACTAATAATGAAACAATGGAAGCTCAGACAATTTTCATTCCCTTTGGTGCAACACTTAAGGTTAACGACGGTGATGCACTTCAGGCAGGTGATCCTCTTACAACAGGTTCTATCAACCCCCACGATATCTTAAGAATCAAGGGTGTTCAGGCTGTTCAGGAATACCTTGTTAAGGAAGTACAGAAGGTTTACCGTTCTCAGGGTGTTGATATTTCCGATAAACATATCGAAGTTATCATCCGCCAGATGATCAGAAAGGTTAAGATTGAAAACGAGGGCGACAGTAATTATCTTGTAGGTGATACAGTAGATCGTCTCAAGTTCCCCGAAATCGTTAAGGAATTTGAAGAAAAGGGTCTTACTCCTCCCGAAGGCAAGGAACTCTTCCTTGGTATCACAAAGGCAGCTCTTGCTACAGATTCTTTCCTGTCTGCAGCATCTTTCCAGGAAACAACAAAGGTTCTTACAGATGCGGCTATCCGCGGTAAGAGTGACCCGCTCGTTGGTCTTAAGGAAAACGTTATCATCGGTAAGCTTATTCCTGCAGGTACAGGCGTTCCGATGTACAGCGATGTTGAAATCGAAAGCACAAAGACAACTGTTATGGACAGTGTTGTGCCCGCAGATTTTGACGCAAGCGAAGTTATTACAGATTACGAAGAAGTAATTGAATAAAACTATAAAAATGCCGCTATGAATGTAGCGGCATTTTTTGTGCTTTTTGACGATAAAAATTTAATAAAAAAGTATTGACATGGCATTATTTCTTTGATATATTATTAGGGCGATTGTGGAGATTGCTGTGCTTTTGGTGCGCAATTTTCGCAGATGCAAAATATATTCGGAGGTGAAATCATGCCCACATTTAACCAGCTCGTCAGAAAGGGAAGACAGACAGCAGTTTCTAAGAGTACGGCACCCGCACTTCAGTACGGCCTCAACTCTCTTAAGAAGACATTGACTGATCAGAGCGCTCCCCAGAAGAGAGGCGTTTGCACAAACGTTAAGACTCAGACACCTAAGAAGCCTAACTCAGCTCTTCGTAAGATTGCCAGAGTAAGACTTTCCAACGGTATCGAAGTAACAAGCTACATTCCCGGTGTAGGTCACAACCTTCAGGAACATAGCGTTGTTCTCATCCGTGGTGGTAGAGTTAAGGACTTGCCCGGTGTACGTTATCACATTATCCGTGGTACACTCGATGCTGCAGGTGTTGCTAACCGTATGCAGTCCAGATCCAAGTACGGTGCAAAGAAAGCTAAGGCTAAGAAGTAATTAGCCACATTTCTGTGCGATATGCGGGTTTGATATATGAAGTTTAAAGCTCATTGAGCTTTCCAATATATATGTAAATTTGCTTGTTGCACTGACGGCGGAATTATCCGCAGAGTACCTATGAATTCATTTAAAATTTTATGAAGGAGGGAAGAATAGTGCCAAGAAGAGGTTTTATTCCCAAAAGAGATGTTTTACCCGATCCCTTATATAACGATAAGGTAGTTACAAGACTTATTAACAACATCATGCTCGACGGTAAGAAGGGTGTTGCCCAGAAGATCGTTTACGGAGCATTCGAAATCATCGCTGAAAAGACAGGCAAGGACGCTCTTGAAGTTTTCCGTGAAGCTATGGACAACATCATGCCCGTTCTTGAAGTTAAGGCTAGAAGAGTTGGTGGTGCAACTTACCAGGTTCCCATGGAAGTTAGACCTGAAAGACGCCAGACTCTCGGTCTCAGATGGTTGACAACTTATTCCAGAAACCGCAGCGAAAGAACTATGTGTGAACGCCTTGCAGGCGAAATCCTCGATGCTACTAACAATCTTGGTGGCGCAGTTAAGAAGAAGGACGAAACACATAAGATGGCTGAAGCTAACAGAGCTTTTGCACATTACCGCTGGTAATTTGAAAGGAGTTAGTTTATGGCTAGAGAATTTTCTCTTGAAAATACTAGAAATATCGGTATCATGGCTCACATCGATGCCGGTAAGACTACAACAACAGAACGTATTCTGTACTACACAGGTGTAAACTACAAGATTGGTGATACACACGAAGGTACAGCTACTATGGACTGGATGGCTCAGGAGCAGGAAAGAGGTATTACAATTACTTCTGCTGCTACAACAGCTGCTTGGAATGGTAAGAGAATCAACATTATCGATACACCCGGTCACGTTGACTTCACAGTTGAAGTTGAACGTTCTCTCCGTGTACTTGACGGTTCTGTTACAGTATTCTGTGCTAAGGGCGGCGTTGAACCCCAGAGTGAAACAGTTTGGAGACAGGCTGACGAATACAAGGTTCCCAGAATGGCTTATGTAAATAAGATGGACATTATGGGTGCTGATTTCTACAACGTTGTTGACATGATGAAGGACAGACTTCAGTGTAATGCTGTTCCGATTCAGCTTCCTATCGGTGCTGAAGACACATTCAAGGGTCTTATCGACCTTCTTGAAATGAAGGCTTATATCTACAACAACGACTTGGGTACAGATATTACAGTTACAGATGTTCCCGCTGATATGCAGGACAAGGCTGAAGAATACCGCGAAGCTCTTCTCGAAGCAGTTGCTGAACTTGATGAAGAACTTATGGAAAAGTACTTCGAAGGTGAAGAACTCACAATCGACGAAATTAAGAGAGCTATCCGTAAGGGTACAATCGCTAACCAGATTGTTCCCGTTTGCTGCGGTACATCCTACCGTAACAAGGGTGTTCAGAAGCTCCTTGACGCTGTAGTAGACTACATGCCCTCTCCTCTTGATATCCCTGCTATTAAGGGTGTTAACCCCGAAACAGAAGAGGAATGTGAAAGACATGCAAGCGATGAAGAACCCTTCTCCGCTCTTGCATTCAAGATTATGACTGACCCCTTCGTTGGTAAGTTGGCATTCTTCAGAGTTTACTCCGGTACACTCAATGCAGGTAGTAACGTATACAACTCTAACAAGGGCAACCAGGAAAGAATCGGTCGTATCCTTCAGATGCATGCTAATGACCGTAAGGATATTGATATCGTTTACTCCGGTGATATCGCTGCTGCTGTTGGTCTTAAGAACACAACAACAGGTGATACACTTTGCGATAAGAATCATCCTGTTATCCTTGAACAGATGGTATTCCCCGAACCCGTTATCCGTGTTGCTATCGAACCTAAGACAAAGGCAGCTCAGGAAAAGATGGGTATCGCTCTTGCAAAGCTTGCTGAAGAAGATCCCACATTCAAGACATATACTGACGAAGAAACAGGTCAGACAATCATCGCTGGTATGGGTGAATTGCACCTCGAAATCATCGTTGACCGTTTGTTCCGTGAATTCAAGGTTGAAGCTAATGTAGGTAAGCCTCAGGTTGCTTACAAGGAAACAATTCGTAAGACAGTTAAGATTGAACACAAGTATGCTCGTCAGAGTGGTGGTAAGGGTCAGTACGGTCACGTACATCTTGAACTCGAACCCCTCGAGCCCGGTGCAGGTTACGAATTCGTTAACAAGATTGTTGGTGGTGCTGTTCCCAAGGAATACATCCCCGCTGTTGATGCAGGTGTACAGGGCGCTATGCTCTCCGGTGTACTTGCAGGCTACAATGTAGTTGACGTAAGAGTAACTCTTTATGATGGTTCCTACCACGAAGTTGACTCCTCCGAAATGGCGTTCAAGATTGCCGGTTCTATGGCATTCAAGGAAGGCTGTAAGAAGGCTGACCCCGTTCTTAAGGAACCCATCATGCAGGTTGACGTTGTTGTTCCCGAAGAATACATGGGCGACGTTATGGGTGATTTGAACTCTCGTCGTGGTCAGATTCAGGGTATGGAAGCACGTCGTGGTGCACAGGCAATTTCTGCTCTTGTTCCTCTTAGCGAAATGTTCGGTTACGCTACAGACCTTCGTAGTAAAACACAGGGCCGTGGTAACTACACAATGAGCCCCGCTCACTACGCTGAAGTTCCCAAGAGCATTATGGATGCTATCGTTACTGAAAGATCCAAGAAGGACTGATTTTAGTCTGAAACTATAAATTTTGTATCGCAGAGGGGTTAACCCTTTGTGATACAAAAAAAGTATTGATTTTTTAATCAATATGTAATACAATATAGCTAATAATTAAAAAACTCAAAAAATAAAGGAGGCAATTACAATGGCAAAGGCAAAATACGAAAATACTAAGCCCCATGCAAACATTGGTACAATTGGTCACGTTGACCATGGTAAGACTTCTCTTACTGCTGCAATCACAAAGGTTCTCGGTATGAAGGGCCAGGCTGCTTTCACAGCTTACGATCAGATCGATAAGGCTCCCGAAGAA
>JAFUJG010000246.1 GCA_017468215.1 Clostridia bacterium
AGAAGTATCTGTCCCTTTTCGCCCTTAATTATGCCGTTTGCAAGGCTTTCAATCGCCTGTGGCTGGTCGCCCGAGGGCTTGTATTCAGAATGAAGAATAAACTTGTCCATATTCCCACCCCCGAATTTTTTGGTAAAGATTATTATACCACACATACGAAAAAATTTCAATAGTACTATTTACCTTTTAATAAATAAAAATCCACCTTTCGGCGGTGCTCCTTAGGGATGAACCGCCAAAAGGTAGATTTTTTTATTTCCAGATTTCTTCGATTATTTTTACGCTTTCCTCAAGGTTAACCCTGTCTTCCTCGTTGAAACGATTAAAAATGGGGCTGTCGATGTCAAGAACGGCAACCACCTCACCGTTATGGTGTATGGGGATTACAATTTCGGAATTTGATGCACTGTCGCAGGCAATGTGACCCGGGAACTGATGAACATCACCAACAAGCTGGGTTTTGTCCTCGCTTACGGCTGTACCGCAAACGCCTCTGCCCACCTTTATCCTTACACATGCACTTTTACCCTGGAAAGGACCAAGCACCAAATCGCCCTGCTGCATAAGATAAAAGCCGACCCAGTTAATGTCATCCAAGTATTCGTTTAAAAGTGCAGATGCATTGGAAAGGCTTGTTATAAGCCAATCCTCCTGGTCAAGAAGTGCCTTTAAGCTGACATTCATTTCGTTCATTTTTCGTCCTCCATAATTTCCAGGGTGGTTTTCACACCCTTGTCAATATCGTAAACGGGAACCCAACCGATTGACTCTAACTTGCATCCGTTAAGAACGCCCCGCACGATGTTGCTGCTGCCTTTAACACCGTCTTCCGGGATATCGTACACAACCTTTTTCCCTGCCGCTTTGGCGATTTTTTCTGCCAGAGATGCAATGGAAACAACGCTTTCTTTATTTGCAATGTTATATGCCTCGCCGCTTTTGCCGTTTAAAAGAGCCGTTACAATACCGCTTACGGCATCAAACACGCAGGTGTAGCTTCTTACGGGTAGGCCAAGGCTTTTTAACACAATATCCTCACCGTTTACGGCTTTTGTAAAAAACTCGCTCATGGCTCTACTGTCACGCTTAAGCTGTGTGGGGCCGTATGTATGTGAGGGGCGTACAACGACCGCATCCACACCGTACTGTGCCTTATAGCAGACACACAGGTTTTCTGCTGCCCTTTTGCCCGAGGGGTAGCATCCTCTGGCATCGGTAAAATTAACAAAGCCGGAGTAATCCTCGCTGAAGGCGTCCGACTCACCGTCCCACTGACCGTAAACCTCGCCCGAGGAAACAAACAAAAACCTTTCACAGTTCATTTTGCGTGCATACTCCAGAAGATTATATGTGCCTATAAAATTGCTTGTCATGGTGCCTACAGGGTCTTGGGCAAACATTTTGGGGTCGGCGTTAGAAGCCGCATGAATGATATAGTCAAAATGGATGTCTGTATCAAGAGGCTTTTCAAGCTCATAGTTAAAGCAGAACAAATTTGCTCTTTTCTGAAACCTTTTTTCAAAGCTTTCAATACTTCTTGATGCAGCGTATACCTTTATTGTATCGTTCAAATTAAGGATATAGTCAACCAATGCCTTACCGATAAGACCTGTTGCTCCCGTGATGAGGATTGATTTGTTATTGAGTTTTGTGTAATCAATGTTTGTATTTACAACGCTTTCTAATGCGGATAAATACTTTTTGTTATTATCTAACATTTTAACCACGTATCTTTCTCGGCAGCAAGAAGTGCCTTAAAAATTTCA
>JAFUJG010000247.1 GCA_017468215.1 Clostridia bacterium
AAAAGCTTTTTTTCGGATAAAGACTATGTTGTTACGGCAGCATGCTTTAAGCTTGAAAAAGGTGTAAGCGAGGATATTCTTGCAGCTATGAAGGATTTGAGCGAAAAACGAAAGAGCAAACAGCCTTTGGAATACCCTTCGGCAGGCAGCACATTCAAAAGACCTGAGGGTTATTTTGCCGCAGCTCTTATTGAAGAAGCCAATTTAAAGGGAGCGTGCGTAGGCGATGCCTGCGTAAGCGAAAAGCATTCGGGTTTTATTATAAACAAGGGCAACGCCACTACAAATGATATCCTTGCCCTTATGGAGAAGGTTAAAAAAACGGTTATGGAAAAATCGGGTGTGGAGCTTCAGGCAGAGGTAAAACACTGGAAATAAGGTGAGAAAATGAAATTTCTTATTATAACAGGTATATCCGGTGCGGGTAAAACGCAGGTATTGCACTTTTTGGAGGATATGGGCTATTACTGCATTGATAATATGCCTGTATTGTTTTTGTCGTCCTTTGCACAGGCTGTTGCCGAAGGTAAAATAAAAGCCAAAAACGTAGCTGTTGTTACCGACATACGTGGCGGAGAGATGTTCTCAAACATCGATGAGGAGCTTTCAAAGATTTCAAAAAAGGAATGTCCCTACGAAATTGTTTTCTTAGAGGCAGATGATACAGCCTTGGTCAGACGATATAAAGAAACAAGGCGTGCACATCCTCTGGCACCCCATGGCCCTGTGGAAAAGGGTATTAACTCCGAGCGTGAAATAATGGCAAAAATAAGACAAAAGGCAGACCATGTTATAAACACATCCAATCTGCTTACAAGAGAACTTAACGAAATCGTCCGTGAAAAGTTCGGCGAAGAAGGCAAGAAAAAGGATTTCTTCTCAGTTAATATAATGTCGTTTGGATTTAAGTACGGTATACCTAACTCTACTGACCTTGTTATGGATGTGAGGTTTTTGCCTAATCCCTATTATGTAGAGGATATGAGATACAGAACAGGCCTTGAGGAGGACGTTTTCAAATATGTTACCGAAAACGAGGCATGCAGGGAATTTGTAAAAAAATATACCGACATGATTATGTACTTAGTGCCTCACTATATCCGTGACGGCCGCAGACAGGTAACTATCTCCATTGGCTGTACCGGAGGAAAGCACCGAAGCGTTGCAATAACAGAGGAGTTAAGGAGAGTTTTTGAAGAAAACGGTATTTCGGCAAAGAGCTCTCACAGAGATATTGAAAGGAAATAGACATGAGCTTTCTCGAAGAAGTAAAGAGCGAACTTGTGGAATTAAGAATAAAGAAAAACTGCTGTATGGCGTCAGAGGTAAGAGGACTTCTTACCTTTGGCGGTGTACCCTTTGGTGACGGTGTGCTTTTCGGAACGGACAGCTTTGCTGTTGCAAAAAGGTTATCGGTATTTCTCAGAAGACTGTGTAATATTGACTTTACGGACAGGCTCAGCGAGGATGCGGAAAGCTATAAATTTGTAATTCCCGGAGATGTGCTTGACAATCTTAAGCTGTCTCGAGGTGAAAGTATAAACG
>JAFUJG010000248.1 GCA_017468215.1 Clostridia bacterium
ACACCTTTGTACTGCGAGTTCCCAAGGGCAAAAAAGACGAAATCATGGATTATGCAAAATCAAAGGGAATGTCCCTCAACGGATATATTACCGAGCTGATATTTACCGACATGGGACTTGAAACAGCTTCCAAGGCAGAAAAGTCTGTAAAAAAATCAGAAGCACCAAAGGCTGAAAATAAGCCTGATAAAAAAGCCTATCAAAAAACAGAAAAAGCAAAAACCGCTCCCAAACCGGTACCGGAAATCAAAATCCCAGAACCTGCTCCTGAAGTACAGGAGGCTGAAATTCAAGAAACAGAAGTAAAAAAGAAAAAAATGCCTTCATTTCTGCTTTAAAAGAAAAAACTAAAATGCCAACACCCGATTTGGGGCGTTGGCATTTTTTCATTCAACAATACTGAGTAGCTCTGTAAGCCGAGTTCTGTATCAGACAGTTATCTATCTACGGTGTACATTTCTGCACACCTCCAGCCTCTCGTCGAGAATGTCGGGCCAACTTAATTCTCAGTCAGAGGTGCATCAGGTGGGGTTTACACGGCTGTCCGATCTCCCGGACACCGGTGAGCTCTTACCTCGCCTTTTCATCATTACCGTTTAGCAAAACACGGCGGTAATTTTCTGTTGAACTTTCCTTAGAGTCGCCTCCACCGGGAGTTACCCGGCACCCTGTCCTATGGAGCTCGGACTTTCCTCATTGACACTTTCGTGCCCCCGCAACCGTTCAGCTTGCTCAAAGTGCATTATACATAATCATCACACAAATGTCAAAGGGTTTTTATTTTCGCTTGATGTAAAAACTTCAATATCGGCAAATTTTTCCGAAAGCTTGTTTTTCAACAATTCCATCGCAATTTTTTCGCTGTCGTAATGGCTTATTTCAATATACACACAATCGTTTTCCAATGCGGTTAGTATATCGTGGTGACCCATGTCCCCTGTAATATAGCAATCGGCCTTTTCCACAGCATCACCAACAAGGCTTTTACCGCTTCCTGTGCAAAGAGCACACAAGGCAGTTTCCCTGTCAACATCCCCTGCCACACGGAGCGTGGGCACATCAAGTGTAGTTTTTATTTTTTCGCACAGCTCTCTTGCACTTATTCCGCCTGTTTCAAAAATCCTGCCCTCATTTTCAACAATTGTGCCCGAGGCAGTATAACCTATTTTTTCGAGGAAATAATCATTTAACCCGCCCCGGGCAAAATCAAGGTTTGTATGTGCGGCAAAAATGGCAATCCCCTGTTCAATGGCACAAAGGAGCATCTCTCCCTCCTTGGTTTTGTCGGTAATTTCCTTTACACCACTAAACAACACAGGGTGATGGCACACAATAAGCTCACAGCCCTTTTCCTTGGCTTCACGCACAACATCGCCTGTAACATCCAGCGCTGTTAAAACATGTGTTATCTCCTTTTCGCCTCTGCCCACCAGAAGACCCACGTTATCGTATTCCATCGCTACCTCTTTAGGGGCAATTTGTTCCATAAATTCAATTATTTTTTCCAATTTCATACGTACATCTCCAAAAGCCTTTTTAACTCCTCGTATCTTGCACCCTTGATAGCAGCTTTTTCAATACTTTCCAACGCCTGTATAATTTCACGTCTTCTGTAGCTCAGGTATTCGTCAAGCAAGGGGTTTTCGCCAATAAGCTCACGTTTTCCCGCAAGCGCTTCCCTCTCGCTGATTTCACATTTTACCCCGGTATACTCAGCGTAAAATGCACAATACATCTTGTCGCCCTCTTTTGCAAGAGCCTCTTTTTTAATTTCAAAGCCGTTCTGGGCCAGATACCTTCGAAGATGTGACATTGCCCTCTGAGGCTGGAGCACAAATCGGGTCATACTGTCTTTTCTGAAATCAAGTATACTTGCAATCAGCTCACCGCCCATGCCCGCAATTGTAACGCAGTCGGCATGGTCAATATTTTTTAATCCGTCAGATAAAACGGTTTCAATTTTATCTTTTACACGTGTTTGAGCAATGTTTTTCCTCGCCGCAGACAAGGGGCCTAGGTTAACATCTGCCGCAATTGCCCTTTGGCAAATGCCCTTGCTTACAAGATAAATTGGCAGATAACCATGGTCTGTGCCCACATCTGCAACCAAGCTGCACTCGGGCACCAAATCAGCCACCATTTTAAGCCGGGGTGTAATTTTTGTATTAATGTTCATTAAACCACCTCCGTGTAGGGACCGGCGTCCCCGACGGTCCGTTTATTTGACCATAAAATCAACCAGTGCACAAACCTCATCAGCCTGACTGTCCTTAAGGGTAGACTTAATGGAAAGAGTATTTTCATAAAGGTCAATTTCCTTAAAGACTTCGAAATATTCACGCATCAGCTTGCCTGCCATA
>JAFUJG010000249.1 GCA_017468215.1 Clostridia bacterium
GGTTATATTTTTTATTATGAAAAAGAAGTATTGAGGTGAGATTATGAAAAAAGATGTGATACAAATTTTTGCGTTAGGTTTGTATATGGTAGTTGGTATAGTACTATTTGTTTTAGGAATTTTAAAAAATGAAACTATTTTGTTATCTCCGGGATTGGTAATGATTTTAATGGGTATCAGAAGTTTTATTTCATTGTGGAAACTACATAAGGGTGATAAAAATGAACTTGATAAATATCGTGCGGCAAAGGACGAACGTATTTTGATGATATGGGATAAGGCAGCATTCGTTAGTTTCTTTGTGGCTTTTATCTCGTTGTTGACAACTGCTTTTATATACCTGGTTGTACTGGATATGTTTTTGGAGGGATTAGTTGTTTTGGGGGTATTAATAGCGGTTTTGACAAGTTACGTTATAGCAGTATGGTATTACTCCAAGAGACTTTAGAAATAACAAAACCCGACACGATTGTGTCGGGTTTTATGGTTTTATTAAGAATCAGAAATTTTCAACTGCAGCCTTTTCAATTGCTACGCCCTTCTTATATGTTACCATATAGTCGTTAAAGCCCTTAACGTCGTCGGGGTTAGGAGCAAGGGTTGTGCCTTCGTAGTTGCAGAACACCTTGTCATTAAGGAAGCTTTCAAGTGTTTCACGTCCCTGTTTTTCAACAGCATATGCTGCCAAAAGTGCCATACCCCAAGCACCGCCTTCACCTGCTGTACTCATAACAGTAACAGGTGTGTTCATAGCAGCTGCCATTAAGGACTGACCAACTCTCTCTGTCTTGAACAAGCCGCCGTGACCGAGAAGCATGTCAAGCTCAACATTTTCCTTTTCAAAGAGAATGTCCATACCGATTTTAAGTGTTGCCATGGTTGCATAAACCTGTGCACGCATAAACTCGGGAAGTGTAAGCTTAACGTCAGCCTTTCTTGTAACAAGGGGTCTGCCTTCTGCTACATCTGTGATTGTTTCGCCGGAGATATAGTTGTAGGAAAGGATGCCGCCGCAGTCCTTTGCACCCTTTTCAGCTTCGAAATAAAGTGTATCGTACAGCTTGGGAGTAGAATATTCAACGCCCATTGCCTTTAATACCTGACCAAAGAGCTTAACCCAGTTGTCCAAATCTGTACAGCAGTTATTACAATGAACCATCGCAACGGGTGCGCCTGTGGGTGTTGTAACCATGTCGATTTCTGTATAAACGCCCTTAAGAGCTCGCTCTAATACAGCCATTGCAAAGATGGATGTACCTGCAGAAACGTTACCTGTTCTGGGAGCAACAGAGTTTGTTGCAACCATACCTGTACCTGCGTCACCTTCGGGGGGAGCCATGGGGACACCTGCCTGCAGCTTGCCTGTGGGGTCAAGTAATGCGGCACCTTCTTCTGTAAGAACGCCTGCATCATCGCCTGCATTCAACACAGCGGGGATAACCTCACGGAGAGAGAAGGGAAGGTCGTTTACCTTTAAAAGGCCGTCAAATGCTTCAACCATATCCTGGTCGTAGTCGCACTTTGTTGAGTCAATGGGGAACACGCCGCTTGCTTCGCCAACGCCTAAAACCTTCTTGCCTGTTAACTTCCAGTGAACATAGCCTGCCAATGTTGTAACAAAAGCAATATCCTTAATATGTTCTTCCTTGTTTAAAATTGCCTGATAGAGGTGAGCGATTGTCCATCTCTGAGGAATGTTGAAGTTAAAGAGCTTTGTCAAGCGGTCTGCTGCATCCTCTGTAATAGCATTACGCCATGTAC
>JAFUJG010000250.1 GCA_017468215.1 Clostridia bacterium
AAGGCGAGGAGAGCCCGACCCAATATGGTTTTAATCGGCAAATTTTCCGCCATAATGCACCAAAATGCTCCCCGATACACAAAGTATAGGTTCCGATTTTGGCACGCTCTGACAAAAAAATTGCACGATTAAAACTCTACGACCCTTTTCGCTGGAAAATTGATGGATTTTTGGTGCGGAAATTGCCGATAGGCTGACGCCTTTCAAAATTGACAAACCGAAAAGACGCAATTTTAACAAGAAAAGGGCATATGGGGTTCGACTCCCCTTGCCTTACGCTAAATTTATGATTTTCTTATTCTTTCTTTTAGCAAGTTCGGCAAATTGTGATGCCCCACCAAAGGGATGGGTTATGTATGTAATAACAATATCTGAATGCTGAATAAGCCATTTGTTGCGGTAAACTATAGCAAATTTTTTAGGAACAGTTTCGATATTGTCAGGAATGAGGGAATTCTCGGAAATAAAAGTGTTGAGTTGACCTTTGTTTGTGGGGATGTAAGATAAAACCACATAAAATTTTATGCATTGGTACAATTGGCAGAGCTCTTGAAAAACTTTTATTACCATGTTGTCAAAATTGCCGTGATTGCCTACATAGAATTTTGTCACATTATCGTTTTCGATAAGGTTTATAATCGTAGCATAAAGGAACGGATAAATGTTGTCGGGGCAATCACGGTGCCCAAAAAAAGTACAAGTCTTCATAAATTAATACCTCACATATTGTTGACCAGTATCACGGACAATATTTTACTTAATTGTATCATACAATAACAGTGGTTGCAACCAATATTGGTCAAAGTGAGGTATGATATATGGAACAAAAGTTAAGACGTGACCTTAACATGGGCGATAATCTCAGAAGATTGAGAATGGAATGTGACTTGTCACAGGAAAAGCTGTGTGCAGAGTTGCAAAGGCGCGGATGTGATATTGGAAGAACTACCTATGCAAAATACGAAGCAGGAGAGCTTAATATAAAGATTAGCGTTATAGTGGAACTGAAGAAAATTTACAAATGCTCCTATGATGAATTCTTTGCAGGCTTGGAATAAAACAAAAGGGTCGTTACACTTTGGTAACGACTCTTTTGTTTTATTCCAGTATTTTATATAGCAGGGAATAAAGCTGTATTGCTTCGTCGGGGCTGAGGTTAATACAGCCCGACATTTTGAGGGGGATTTGCATTGCAGCTTTTTTTAGATTTTCGCCTTTGGTTGTTATGGTAACAAGTACAACCCTTTCATCGTTCTTTGAACGGGTGCGGTTGATAAGATTTTTTGCTTCCATGCTTTTTAACATGGGCGTAAGAGTGCCCGAGTCAAGGTATAGCAGAGAGCCTAATTCCTTCACGTTTATTGAACGCTTTTCCCATAACACCATCATGGCAATATACTGGGTATAGGTAAGGTCAAGAGCATCTAAGTACGGACGATAACGGCGTATAACCTCTTTGGATGCGGCATAAAGGGGAAAACAAAGCTGGTTTTCAAGTTTTAAGGCATCGGAGTTAAAATTGTTCATAACAGCCTCCATGTAAAAAAATTCAGGCGTTCAGCCTTGAAGACCTCTGGACTGGCGGTCCATGTCTTCGACTACTATATCAAAAATTTCGCCCAATGCAGCACAGTATTCAAGCACCTTCCATGGCTCATTGGTATGATAGTGTATTTTTATTAATTCGTCGTCGCCCACTGCTAAAAGGCTGTCGCCCACAAAGTTTTCCGTAATATATTTGTTGATTTTTGCCTCGTCAAGATTAGTGCCTTCGATTAAAAGCTGGGTGTCGTATCTGTATTCAAGCATTTTCGTTCCTCCTTTTATTATATAAGATTTTGTGCAGTAAAACAAGCGGATTACAAAAGTTTAATTATTGCAGCTTCCATTTCGGCTTCTTCTGCCATGGGTTCAAAGCGGGCAACCACATTGCCCTCTCTGTCGATTAAAAATTTTGTAAAATTCCACTTTATGTTGCTGTTTGAACAAAAATCCGGGTCCATGGAAGAAACCACCTGTGTAACAATTTCCGAAAGAGGATGATTGTCGCTGAAGCCTTCAAAGCCCTTCTGCTCCTTGAGATACGAATAAAGGGGATGCTCACCCTCGCCGTTAACATCAATTTTGGCAAAGCGGGGGAAGGTGGTGCTGTAGTTAAGGGTGCAGAAGGCTGTGATTTCATCATCTGTACCGGGTGCCTGATTGCCGAACTGATTGCAGGGGAAGTCTAAAACCTCGAAGCCCTGTGGGTGGTATTTGTCGTAAAGGCTTTGCAAGCCCTTATACTGAGGTGTGAATCCGCATGCGGTTGCAGTGTTTACCACAAGCAGCACCTTGCCCTTGTAGTCCGAAAGCGAAACCTGTCCGCCGTCAGACTTCTTTGCTGTAATGTTGTAGATTGACATAAAATTGCCTCCTTTATAATAATTGTTTTATTTTGTCTTCAATAACCTCGGGTGTGGTAGTGGGTGAGAAGCGGGCAACTACCCTGCCTTCTCTGTCGATAAGAAATTTTGTGAAATTCCATTTTATTTTGCTG
>JAFUJG010000251.1 GCA_017468215.1 Clostridia bacterium
ACTTATAAATTTATAAACGGTGTACTTGCTGAGTACTTAAAAACTAAATGAAATAAAAGTGGGTTGCAAGACACTTTGATTAGGTAACTGCAACAATCTTTTAAAAGAACAGCGACACTCCCATTCATTTTGTTTGTGAAAGGCCGAGAATGTGGGTTGGCTGTGGGTAGGCAGTGTCCCGTGTTGTGGACTTTAGGTCCGATTGTGGTCACTTTTGCCACATCAGGAAAGGATATGTTATGCAACGACGTGAAGCGACAGTAACGCAGATTAACAACTATATAAAGGCAATACTCGAACGCACTGAGGTTTTGCAGAATGTGTGGATTAAAGGCGAAATAAGTAACCTTAAGTATCACTCCTCGGGGCATGTTTATCTTACCTTAAAGGACGAAACCTCGGCACTTCGTGCAGTTATGTTCAAAGGTGCGGTAATGCGTCTTCCCTTTAAAATGGAAAACGGCATGAAGGTTTCCGCAAACGGCCGTATAGGTGTGTTTGAACGTGACGGTGCATATCAGCTCTATATTGAAAACATGGAGCAGGAGGGTCAAGGCGATTTGTTCAAAAAGCTTGAGGAGCTTAAGAAAAAGCTTGGCGAAGAAGGCCTTTTTGATGAACGGTATAAAAAGCCTATTCCCCGATACCCTCAAAGGGTGGGGGTTGTCACAAGCCCTACCGGTGCTGCCGTGAGAGATATTTTAAACGTTCTCGGAAGACGTTACCCTCTTGCAGAGGTTTATCTGTATCCGGCTCTTGTGCAGGGCACAGGTGCGGCCCCCAGCATTGTGAAGGGTATCGAGTTTTTTAACAACAACGCATCTGTGGATGTTATCATAGCAGGCAGAGGCGGTGGCAGCATTGAAGATTTGTGGGCGTTTAACGAGGAAATTACCGTAAGGGCAATTTTTAACTCAAGGATACCTGTCATTTCAGCGGTAGGTCACGAAACAGACTTTACCCTGGCAGATGCCGTTGCGGACCTGAGAGCACCTACTCCCTCGGCGGCGGCAGAAATTGCAGTGCCCGACAGTACAGAGATAGCCGAATACCTTCGTAAAAGCAACGAAAGGCTTAAAACCCTGCTCTTAAAAAAGGCGGACGACAGCGAAACCAAGCTCAGGCTCATATCAGAAAGAGCAAGTGCGGCAAGCTTCACAAGACGCATCGAAAACCTGATGCAGGTAACTGACTATAATTTTGACATACTGGTAAAGTCCTGCCAGCAGAAATTGTCCGAGAAGGTGTCAGTGCTCTCAGAAAAGGCTGTAAAGCTGGACGCTTTAAGCCCGTTGAAGGTGTTTGAACGTGGCTACAGCGTTTCGTACCTGGGTGAAAAGGCACTGAGAAGCGTTGAGCAGATAAAAGAAAAAGACGAGATAAAAATTGTTCTGTCCGACGGAAGCCTTAAGGCAGAGGTGGCAGAAATTACAAGGAATTGAGGAATAGATATGACTTTTGAAGAAGCATTGAAAGAGCTTGAAGAAACTGTTAAAAAGTTAGAAGCCGGCGAGACAACTCTTGAGGAGGCAATGACCCTGTTTGAAAAGGGCGTAATGCTTACAAAAAACTGCAGAAAAATGCTTGACGAAGCACAGCTTCGTGTAAAAAAGGTAACAGAAGAAGGTTCCGTAGATTTTATCAAAGGAGCAGAATAATGAATTTTAGTGAAAAGCTTAAAGACTATACAACGAAAATTAACAAGGCACTATTGCTTGCAGCGGAGCAATTTCCCAAAAATAACATTGTATCAGAGGCAATGGCATATTCGCTTTTGGCAGGGGGAAAGAGAATCCGCCCTGTTATAGCTGTGGCTGTTGCAGAAAGCCTCGGAGGAGATGTTGACGAGGCACTTTGCTACGGCTGTGCACTTGAAATGATACATACATATTCCCTTATACATGATGACCTGCCCTGCATGGATAACGACACCTTGCGTCGTGGCATACCTACATGTCATGTAAAATACGGTGAGGCATATGCACTTCTGGCAGGCGACGGCTTGCTTACATATGCATTTGAATACATCACAAAAAATGCAAAGGATAAGGCGAGAGCCTTTGACTTTATGGCGTATCTTTCCTCTATGGCAGGAATTGGCGGCATGGTAGGCGGTCAGACCGATGACATCGGTGCCGAAAAGGTGAAAGTCGGTATTGACGCACTTAAGAGCATCCATGCCAGAAAAACAGGTGCACTCATTAATGCCGCAGGTGCCGCAGGTGCTATTGCAGCAGGAAAAGATGCTTCCTTTGCCGAAGGCTATACAAAGAGCCTTGGTATGGCGTTCCAGATAAAGGACGATATTCTTGATGTTGAAGGCGATGCAGAAAAAATGGGTAAAACCCTTATGAAGGACATGAACTCGGAAAAATCCACCTTTGTGACACTTCTGGGGCTTGACGAAGCGAAAGCACAGCTTGATGCAGAAACCAAAAAGGCTATTGAAGCGTGTGAAATTTTTGGCACAAGGAAGGATTTTTGCATCAGTCTTGCAAAGGCTATGCTTGAGCGAGAAAACTGATAATACCAAGGAGGAACTATATGACACATTTAGAAAACTTTTTGTCTAACACTCCGCTTATTGCCGCAATTCTCGGCTGGGCGATAGCACAGGTTTTAAAAGTTGTAATAGAATCTATCATGGCAAAAGAATTCACTTGGGAGCGTATTTTTGCCTCGGGCGGTATGCCCTCCTCCCACAGTGCTTTTGTAGCTGCACTTTCAACGGTTATCGGCATGGAGTATGGATTGGGCAGCGTATATTTTGCGTTTTCTGCAGCCTTTAGTTTAGTGGTTATGTATGATGCATGCGGTGTAAGGCGTGCTGTAGGTGAGCAGGCAAAGGCACTTAACCGTATTATCGGTGCACTTAAGGAAAACAGCACCATAGGACAGGAAACCGCACTTAAAGAAATTTTAGGTCACAGTCCCTTTCAGGTGGCTATGGGCTTTGTGCTTGGTCTTGCAATATGCATTGCAACATTTTACTTTTTGAGGTGACAAAATGTTTCAAAAACTGGCATTTATAGAAGAAAAATACGAGGAGCTTTCTCAGAAAATAAGCGACCCTGAGGTTATTGCTGATATTGACACATGGCGTAAGCTTATGAAGGAGCATAGTGATATGACTCCTATTGTGGAAAAGTTCCGTGATTATAAAAATATTATGAAAACAATTGAGGATGCAGAGGAAATGCTTGCCGAAAAACAGGACCCGGAATTTGAGGAGCTTCTCCGTGAAGAAATAAACGAGGCTAAAGGTGCAATCCCTGCATTGGAGAATTAATTAAAAATTCTTCTTATTCCTAAGTACCCTAACGACGATAAAAACGTAATTGTTGAAATCCGTGGCGGTACAGGCGGTGAAGAAGCGGCACTTTTTGCTGCTGCACTTTTCCGTATGTATACCATGTATGCTGAAAAGAAACGCTGGAAGATTGAAATTATGAACTCCAACGCCACAGAGCTTGGTGGATATAAGGAAATTTCTTTTTCGGTTAACGGACAGGGGGCATACAGCCGTTTTAAATATGAAAGCGGCGTTCATCGTGTTCAGCGAGTGCCCGAGACCGAGTCTCAGGGCAGGATACAGACCTCTGCAGCATCGGTCGCAGTTTTGCCCGAGGTTGAGGAGGTTGAACTTGAAATCAACCAGAACGATTTAAAAATCGATGTATTCCGTGCAGGCGGCCCCGGCGGTCAGTGCGTAAACACAACTGACTCCGCCGTAAGAATTACCCATTTGCCTACAGGTCTGGTGGTGTCCTGCCAGGACGAAAAGAGCCAGCATAAGAACAAGGATAAAGCATTGAAGGTTCTGAGAAGCCGTTTGTATGAGCTTATGGAAGCTGAAAGGAATGCATCTATCGCTGCCGAAAGAAAGAGCCAGGTAGGCTCAGGCGACAGAAGCGAGAGAATAAGAACTTACAATTTCCCACAGGGCAGAGTAACAGACCACAGAATTAATCTTACCCTTTATAAGATTGATGCCATTATGGATGGTGAAATTGACGAGCTTGTAGACAGTCTTGCAACACATTACCAGAGCGAAAAGCTGAAGGGAGAGAATTTGTAATGACAGGAAACAGAAAAGAAAAGGTTTTGCTTGAAAGAGTTATATCCGAATTTAAGCTTGAGGTAGTTTTTGAACCCGAGAGAATGAAGGATATCTGGATTGACTGTGCCGATGTACACAGACCCGGTATTCAGTTTGCGGCAAATTATTACGAATATTTTGACCATAGCAGAATACAGGTTTTGGGCAAGGCAGAAATGTTTTATCTTATGGAAAAATCCTCCGAAGAAAAACAGGAGATTTTAGATAAGCTCTGCGAAAAGCAGATTCCTGCAATTGTCATTACAAGAAAGGCAGAGGCTTTCCCCGAGCTTATGTAGGCGGTTAAAAAGTACAGAGTACCCCTTTTAAGAACCGAGGAGAACACATCCCAGTTTATTGCATCGTACATTTCATCGATGAACGTTATCCTTGCACCTTTCATTACAAGGCACGGCGTATTGATGGAGGTTTACGGTGAAGGTATTCTTTTGTTGGGCGAATCCGGTGTAGGTAAGAGCGAAACAGCTGTTGAGCTTGTAAAAAGAGGTCACAGACTTGTTGCCGACGATGCCGTTGAAATAAAGAGGGTTTCTGCTAAAACCCTTGTAGGCTCATCACCGGAAATTATCCGTCACTTTATTGAGCTTCGAGGCATAGGTATTATTGACGTTAAGAAAATCTTCGGTATGGGTGCTGTTAAGGATATGGAAAACGTTAATCTTGTTGTTAATCTGGAAGCATGGCAGCAGGGCAAAAACTACGAACGCCTCGGTATCGATAAGAACTATACAAACATCTTAGGCATTGATGTTCCTTCTGTAACCATTCCTGTCCGCCCCGGTAGAAACCTGGCAATTATTATCGAAATTGCAGCCATGAACTACCGTCAGCAGCAGATGGGCTATAACGCAGCTGAGGAGCTCAGCGAAAGAATAAGCAAGCAGATAAATATGGATGCAACAGGCATAATTTGAGGTAGGCTATGATTAAAATTAAAGTTGATACACATACACATACCAATGTTTCTGCCCATGCGTTTTCAACCTTGGAGGAAAACCTTGCAGCAGCGGCGAAAATAGGGCTTGAGGGCATTGCAATGACAAACCACGGCCCTGACCTTGGCGATGGTGCGGTGTGGTTTCATTTTAAGTCAGCCAGGCATCTGCCAAGGTGGATTAACGGCGTAAGGCTGTTCCCCGGTGCAGAGGTAGACATTATGGACACCGACGGCAGGCTTGATATTGAAGATAAATACTTAAAAGACCTGGAAATAGTCATTGCCAGCTTTCATACTCCATGCTTTAAGGAGAATAGCCCCGCTTGCGATGTAACAAAGGCTTGGCTCAACGTTATGGAAAATGAAAACGTTGATATTTTGGGTCACATGGGCGACGGAAGATATATGTGCGATTATGAAGCAGTTGTAAAAAAAGCAAAGGAAAAGGGCAAGATAATAGAGATAAATAATCATTCCTTTAAGGTCAGAGCAGGAAGCAGGGAAAACTGCAGAACTATTGCCCAGCTGTGCAAAAAATATTCTGTTCCGGTTGTTCTCAGCACCGATGCTCATTTTTCTGCAGAGGTAGGTGTTGTACCTAACAGTATAGCACTTCTTGAGGATATTAACTTTCCCGAGGAGCTGATTTTGAACACCTCCCTTAAGAAGCTTTGTGATTATTTAAATATAGAAGTATAGGAAGATTTACGTGAAAAATATCGGAATAGATATCGGCGGTACATTCATAAAGGCCGCTATTGTAGAAAATACAGGCAAGATTATACTCTCGTCAAAAACGCCCACACCAAAGGACGGAGCGTCGCTACCCGAAAAGGTTGTGGAAATAATACGTGAGCTTACAGACAAGGCAGGCGTTGCTATCAGCGATATTGAGCATATTGGCATGGGTGTGCCAGGAGTGTGCGATGTTAAGCACGGCAGAGTTATAAGCTGTACCAATATAGAAGGCTGCAGTAATGTAAGCATCTGCGAATATGTATCAAAACAGACAGGTGTACCGTCCTTTATTGACAATGATGCTAACTGTGCAGCACTCGGCGAATATATGATGAGCAAGACAAAGCCCAACGGATTTGTGTTTGTAACCCTTGGCACCGGGGTAGGCGGTGGCATTATTCTGAATGGTAAAATCCTTCGTGGAATTAATTGTGCTGCCGGCGAAATCGGCCATATTGTCATTGATAAAGCAGGTGAAAGATGCAACTGCGGAAGATACGGCTGTTGGGAAAGATATGCGTCTGTTTCGGCACTTGTAAGGCAGACAAAACAGGCAGGATTTACAGGCAACGTAACAGGAAAAACTGTTTTTGAAGAACGTATAAAGGGTAACAGGCTGGCAGACGAGGTTCTTGACACATGGCTTAGGTATGTGGCAGAGGGCATTTGTGATTTGGTAAACATTTTCCAACCCGAGGTTGTTGCCATCGGCGGTGGCATCAGCCGTGAAGGTGACATTATTCTTAAGCCTGTGAGAGAGTTTGTGGAAAAAAATGTTGTGACAGCTCCAACCTCATTGAAAAAAACAGAGATTAAGATTTCCCAGCTCTTTAATGACGCAGGTGTTGTGGGAGCAAGCTTTCTTTACACACAAAATTGAACGGTGGTGTGAAAATGTACAATTTTGAAAACTGTACTGTACACAATTTTGTACAGATGAAGGAGTATACTACATTTAAGACAGGCGGCACAGCAAGAGTTATGCTGGAGCCTCACACTCCCCAGGCGGTGGCACGTATATTGCGTGAGCTTAATAACCGAGGCGAGGAGTATTACGTTTTAGGTAACGGAAGCAATCTTCTTGTTGCAGATGAGGGGCTTGATAAGCCTGTTATATATATCGGAAAAAATTTAGCAGAAATCCGTGTTGAAGAAAACAGGGTAATATGCCAGGCAGGAGCACTTTTATCCAAGGCGGCATATACCGCATATAAAAATTCTCTTACAGGGATGGAATTTGCGCATGGTATCCCGGGTAGCGTAGGCGGAGCAATATTTATGAATGCGGGAGCTTATGGTGGCGAAATAAAGGACATTGTGGACTGGATTGATTATGCCGCACCTTCGGGTGATGTTTACCGTATGGATGCAGACAGTGCAC
>JAFUJG010000252.1 GCA_017468215.1 Clostridia bacterium
TAAGTGTGCCGGGGATAACTATGCGCTCATCTTTATTCTTTAAGCCTTTTATAACAACACAATCTTCAGTTTCTTCAAGCACGAAAATATCTTCTGCAATAAATTCGGTTATAGTTTTGCCGTCAAGCACAATACCGAAAAAGACTTCGATTGCATCCTCGGGATATGCATCAAGCTTTTCCTTTACCAGGCATCCGTTTTTCATGTATGCAATCTCACCATTTGAAATTGCCAGGTACTCTGCACCGTTTTGTACAGCAAAGCTTGTGTCGTTTTTGTATACCTTAAAGCCTTTTTTTATTGCCAGAAGCTCAAGCTCGTTCAAAAATTCATCAATAACAAAGGGCTTTTCACTTGCCGCATCAAGCGAAACAAAGTTAATCTTACGCTCAATGGCATACTGTTCTGCCTTACTGCCGCTTGGTGCATATATTGTGCCTATTCGGCAGCCATCAAAGCTTCCGGGATGCCAATATTCCAATTCTCTGCCGTGTGTATATACTGAGTAATATCCGCTTGTGAATATTGCTGTTTCGGGATTTAAAACAACAAGGTTTTCAATACCGCAGTATATAAATGTTTCAAGCTTAACAGCTTTAATTCCGTTGCCTATAACAACCTTTTTTAAATTGTGACAATTCGTAAAAGCTTTAGTTTCTATATATGTAACGGAATCGGGAATTACAAGCTCCTCAAGGCTTGGGCAGTTGTCAAATGCCCCTTGTCCTATTGTGGTAACGGTATCGGGGATAACAACCTTTTTAACGCTTTCGCAGTTTGAAAACGCACCCTTGCCTATGACCTTTACCTCATAGCCGCCTGAAAAAGAGTCAATTACAACTACTTCATCTGTTCCCTCGTACTTTGTCAGGTATGCAGCATTGTTCTCGTATACGTATGTCATATCACTTTGCGCCAGGGAAGGCACTACAGCAAAAACTATACACAATACCAAAATTAAACTTATAACTTTTTTCATATTCTTTTCCTCCTTATTGTACGATCAGAACTGTTCTCATTTCGTCATCCCATGTAACAGTGCAACCAAATGCCTCGCTGATTGCTCTCACCGGCACCATTGTGCGGTCATTTGTTATTTCGGCGGTAGCATCAAGTTCAATTGCCTCGCCGTTTTTGTACAGAACATTTTCACCTATTGTTATTTTTATCTGTGTATCGCCTCTTGTGGCAATTGCGGTCTTTGTGGTGTCATCCCAGGAAAGGCGGGCACCCAAGCGTTCAAAAATTGCTCTCATGGGCACCATTGTGCGGCCATTTTTAATGTAGGGCTGCACATCCATAACAACGCTGTCAACGCCTACATAAACGGCAATGTTTGCAAACTCGGGCATTTCTCTTACATCAGCCTTAACATCTGTAAGGATTTTGCCTAAACTTTCTCCGCCCTCGGTTAAATCCACATGCCATAAGTCGTTGTTTTTGTCAACATACAATAAAAACGGTCTGTAGGATTGGAAATTGTATCGGCTGTCTGCCATTGCCCATACAATTCCCTCGGGAACATCGGTCATTTTTTTAAATTGCTTGCTTTTTCTTTCGATAATATAAAGCTCGTTATTTTCTGTTAAAACGGTCATGGTATCGCTGTCACCGTACATTATGCTTTTAATTCCTACCGAAATTTTAACCGCAAAGCTTAAATCATCCGAAAGAGCTCTCGCATATTCTCCAATGGTGTACAAATCTCCGTTTCGGCAAAGGGCAAACATAAAATCGCCGCTATAACCACGGGCGTTCACCACATATGCCACATTTTTAAGAACTTCTGTAGGTTTATTTCCAAAGTTATCACCCCACGCCCAGAGTGAACCGTCCTTACGTGTTGCAAGAGCAGTGTTGCCCACCGTTTCAAAGCTGAATACATTATCTATTAAAAGCTGAGGAGTTGCCTCATCCGGACTTATGTCCAAAAGGTCGTTCCACTTTTTTATACCCCAGCCATATAACTCTCCGCTTTCTGTCAGGGCAAATTTAACGTAATTGGTTTCGTATACGTGTGCAACATTATCAAGGATTTTCTGTGCAGTTGTACAAACATCAAAAACAGCATCAATTTTGATAGTGGGAACATCCTTTCCGATACCCAGTTGATTACCTACCATAGCATATGACGAACTTCGGTCAGGCGGTGCTGTCACATGACCTGTCACGCCCCACGCCCAAAGTGAGCCGTCTGTCTTTATAACAAACTCTCCGTAATCGACATCAACAATTTCGCGCACATCATCCATAATCTTTATAGGCTCTGTAACATATTCTGTCTCTGTTACGCCTATTCCCATGCGGAGCTTATCGCCCCATGAATAAAGCTCATTATTGTACGTTAGTGCATAGCCCGATACAAATTCCTTTACATTATCAAGCTTTTTATAGTATTCATCCGTATCCTCGTCATACCAATAAAGTGCATTGTCCTCTTTTATGATATAAATGGGCTTATGTCCTTCTGTTTCATCTGCTTTTTTAATAA
>JAFUJG010000253.1 GCA_017468215.1 Clostridia bacterium
AAAATTGTTGTATCACAATGTACAAATTATGATATCGCAGCAAAATCATTTGCAATTGTTCATCGCTGTATTCAAAAAAGAGCACAGGGTCCAATTCCTGGCATTTTGAAAAAAACTCAATTATATATACACACAGAAGCGTACGAAAAAACAAGGAAAAATAGTCGCTTTTTTCAAAACTACACTTATCATATGTTTCATTAAGAATATAAATGGAGCTGACATAATCACAAAAACACTCATCATAAAAGTCATCTTTATTTTGGCATTTAATGTTAAAATATTCTTTCTTAACAGTTTTATAAAATTCAGACTCTTTTAAGCTTTTATATTTTTCCAATAAAAAATGTCCCGCTTCATGTAAAAAAGTGAATTCTTCTTGCAAATCTGTAATCTCTACCAAATGACTCATTTTGTTTTCATTTATATAGTCATCAGAGTGTTTATATTCTTCAATTGTCGGAGATGTGGAACACAGAAAAAAGCACGAATCTATATTGTTTTTTAAATATGCTTTTTCCATATATGTTTTTAAGAATAAATTTATACATAAATCATTTAAATAACTCTCCGATAGCGAATAGTTAAAATCATACAAAAAAGAGTGCAAATAATAATCCGCAACAAAGAAACTGTTTTTCCCCAATGTAAAAAAATCTGGCAATTGATACAGTGTGTTACAACATAAAATTAAGGGTGCATCTGTAATGTTATATTTTTTTAAGAAAGGAATTATCCATTCAAAATATTTTGATGAATATATTTTGTGCAATTCATCAGGTGCGTGAGTAACCCTTCTAATTCTTTTTTTGAAATAATAATTAATAAAAACTTCTTCTTTATTCATTGTTATGTGTCTGCTGCTCCAATTTCTCAAGCAGTTGAAGTGCTGTTTCCGGCGTTATATCTGCATTTTTAATTTCGATTTCAATATCGCCTTTTTTAAGCTTAATCTCTTTTTTTAATAGTTGCGTACGAGCAATTAAGTATGAGGCTAAAGCAGTTAAAGCATGAGGGGTTACAGTTATAATAAATTCCATAATTTCATTAGAGCCTACAAATGATTTGTGCTCAACAGGTAATATAAAATCCGGATTTTCTTTTGCAAAGTCAATAAATACATCCGCGCACTCCATATTAATTGCGATTACTATATCTTTATCCATAAAATCTTACCTCCCATAAAAGCTTATTTGATTAAAAGATTTTTTTCTTATAATAACATTTTTTATACAAAATTTCAACTTTATTAAATAAATTTTATAACCCAATGATGCAATTCTAATCGCTCGCAGGACACAGTCGGGCTCGTCCCCCAAGACCCTCTCCTCGGGACATGCGTTCAAATATTCTTTACTCTATGGCGGATAAGTGAAACTCCAAGAAAGCGAGTGTAACGATGCTTGATTGGTCAGTTGAACTTATGCGTAGCACCTGGTGCGGAGCTGTAGGTGGGATTCCTCGCAAGCGAGCCTGTTGTAACAGCGGCTCATTCTTCGCTCGCTAAAGCGTTCTCGAATTTGCCTTGTTACTGCCACTCCTCGCCCTCCCTTCATCATCCGCAGGATGCGGTCGGGCTCGTCCCCCACGACCCTCTCCTCGGGACGTGTGTTCAAATCACATTATCAAAAAGAAAGAGCGCTACCTTTCGGTAGCACTCTTTCTTTTTTGGCGGAGAAGGTGGGATTCGAACCCACGTCCCTCGGGGGGCATCATGATTTCGAGTCATGTCCGTTATGACCACTTCGATACTTCTCCGTATATATTAAACTTTCCGTGAAAGCTTAACTCTCGTTTTTTATTTTTACTATAACGGAGGTTGTCCGTTATGTCCGTTTGTGGTACCCAATTTTATTTATTCGCATACGCTCATATAAAATTGACCACGGCACAGCTCTACGCCCTCCCTTCGTCATCCGCAGGATGCGGTCGGGCTCGATTCCACTTCGATACTTCTCCGTATATATTAAACTTTCCGTGAAAGCTTAACTACATATACATTATTCGCTCTTTTTCTTCCTTATGGACTTAAAAAAGTTGTTTAAAAAATCGGTGCACTCCTGCTCCATAATGCCGCCGTACACCTCGGTTTTACTGCCAAAATAGCACGGTGCGAAAAGGTCAATTTTTCCGCCTGCACCGCCGTATTCGACATCGTATGCACCGAAGAACACACGCCTCATCCTGGCGTTTATGATTGCACCTGCACACATTGTACAGGGCTCAAGGGTTACGTAAATGTCGCAATCCTCCAGCCGCCAGTCCTTAAGCTTTTCGCAAGCCTCACGGATTGCCACCACCTCGGCATGCAAGGTTGCATCGTGCAACGTTTGCCGCAAGTTATGCCCACGGGCAATAATTTCGCCGTCCTTTACAATAACGGCACCAACAGGAATCTCCCCTGCCGCAAGAGCTTTATTCGCTTCTGCCATTGCCTCGTACATAAATTTGTTAGCCATTTCCCAAACCCCTTACAAGCACTTAGCATACCACAAAAAGAAGGATTAGTCAATAATTATCTTCCACATTTAACATAAAAAGAAGCCGGCAGAGGCCGACTTCTTTTTTGTACTTTTATTCTGTTTTCAGCATATCGTGCAAGGGTGTCATATCTTTATCCCAGATAAAGATTTTAACATCGCCGCCTACATCAAATGTAAGTGTTTCAAAGTCATTTGCCTTAACCGTAACCGTTTTAGATTCTGTCAAGGTTACTTCGTTATTTGCACTGTAGCTTGCTACATAAACCTTAATGTCTTCAACATCGTCGGCAGAAATGTTTTCAAGCTTTACAACTGTCTGGCTTGCTGTAGCGGAAATAATTTCAGCCTTGATAGCCTCTTTTTCCACTTCATAAACCTTGAAGTTATCAAAGTACCAGTAAGGACCGTTACCTGCATTGCCACTGCTTCCGAGCCATGAGAAGTGGAAATAGATATATCCGTCTTCGGGGGCTGTAATTGCAAACTCGTTTGTCTGCCAATCGGTTGTAACATTTACAGGGATGTTATTGCCCGAAGCATTTGCGGCAAAATTCTTTTCGGATACAAAAGCTGTGCTTATGTATGCCCCGTCTGTGCCGGCTGTAGTGTGCTTATAGTCGTAGGACACATAATAGGTCTTGCCTGCCTCAACCTCGATAAAGTTTGCCAAGGAACAGGTGCCTGTAGAGCCGTCGTTCCAGCGTGTACCAAGAGCATAGTCATCGGCTGTGATATTGCCTGTTTCATAAAGACCTGCCGCATTTGTGTCACGGTTTACCTTGTAGAACCAGTCACCGCAGGTGTCCTTATAATAGCCGTTGTTGTAACCGCCGTCAGTACGAGGTGTCTGCCATGTACCCCAACTGAAGTTACCGTCACTATCTTCAAAAGAGCCATCGGAAACAAGGTTATTTCCCTTTGTCTTGTACTTTTCGTAAACTGCTGTGTGGTTCATAGCACCAAAGTTATATTTAATTTCGCTCAACTTATAAACCACGCCGTCAACAATGATTGTTTCATCGGGTTTAAAGTTGTAATCATCTGTTCCGGGGTTGAGTGTAACAGTTTCGCTTTCCTTGAGAGTTGCACCAGTGCTTGTTACATAATTTAATGTGACCATATCTGTGCCATCTGCATCGGGGTAAACAACATCATAGTCGATGCAAAGAGCCTTTACCTCGTCATGGTTAAGTGCACGGTTGTATACGTAAACATCTTCTACCAAGCCGTCAAAACCGCCTACTGCAACCTTATTAATACCTGCCCCAACTACTCGCATTTTGTAATCAATAAGACCGTCACGATAGAGAGTTATATAATCGCCGTCGCTGCTTATGGTAAGATTTACGTATCTATCGTATTTTGTGAAGAAGTATTCGCCACCTGTACGGATATTGTGGTTTTGCCACTCGTCACTTGTACCATAAACATTGCTTGTTGCAAACTCTGCATCTAATATTGTCAAAACAACTCTTGGTCTGTTTTCAAGCGGTTCAATATCATCGCCGTATTTTGTGGGCATATTTTTAACAGAAAGCTTTATCAGTCCCAGGTCAAGAATATCGCCTTCATAACTACCATCAAGATATACGTTTGTAGACACTGTAAACTCTCCTCTTACGGGAGTATCTCTCACGATATTTACAGTTTCAGTTGTAGATACAAATGCACCGCCGATTTCAGCATAATCTTCGATTACAACTGCATCAGAAAGGTTAACATCTTCCTTCGGGAGCTCTACCTCACCCATAATAGCTGTGGGGTAACCGGCAGGATACTGGGAATTAACCATCCAGAAGTCGTAATCACCGTGCATCCACATTACTCTTAAATCGTCACCTTCGCTATTGGGAATAACCCAGGGACGTACATTGTTCTTGGGTGAGTTTTCGGTAATCTGCTCTGTGGATACAACAGTTTTGCCGTCTTCGCTCATTGTGTACTTGAAGATTTCCCAAACCTTACCAAAAAGACCGTCAACAGGCTTTGAAACATAGATTATCTCGGGGTTGTCAACGTCGATACTCATACCGCCTGAGTAGCAGTATTCGGTATTAGAGGGGTGGAACTTACCGCCTGCATTTGTAAGGAAGGTTTTAACCCATTCCGTGCCGTTCCACTTTACGTAGTAATAATCGTGGCTTGTTTTACTGTTGTCAATGCGGACATTTGCAATGATAGGGTTGCCCAATTCGTCAAGTGCCACCTGCCAGAGCCAGTTACGAACACTATTTGTTTTGTCAACAATGTGAGACTGGTTTGAATGGTCAACAATGAGGGGACCCTGGTCAATAGTACGCATTAAATTGCCGTTAATGTCGTGCATTGTCATGGTATTGATGTCAATATAGTTGCAGTAAAGCCAGTTGGGGTTGTAGTTGTCTGGATGTGTGCCTGTGTAGGAAATATAAATCCTATCCTTGCCGTTGGAAGCATACTTTGCGTAAGGACGCACATTAGAGCCAACATTTGAGCTTCGTACCATCTGATAGGGACCGTATGTAAATTCCATATCGCCGTTTTCATCGGGAAGTGAAAGCTTAGCTATTGTAGGGTGCCACTCAATACCTCTCCAGCAAAGGTAGATATGGTCAGGGTCGTCAGAAAGGATAAAAGGCGAAGGATATGTTGTGTTGTTAGCTGTAACAAGGCACTTTTCGGGGCCTAACGTTGTTAAATCGCCCTTTTTCTCAGTTACTCTGTACCAGAAGCAGGCTTCGTCAGTATGACGTGAGTAGAACACAACAATTCTGCCGTCGGGTATCATAACAAATGTGGGGTTGTTGTGGTCGTCAGGCTGAATGTTAGTTCTGATTAAAACCTCGTCAACCTTATCTGTAAGATTATTAATCTGTGTTGCCTTAATATTGCCGTGAACATCAATGTAACCTATAACTGTTACATCAATTGTGCCGTCATCGTTCTTGAGTGTAACTGCTCTGGGGTCTGCAAACCAGCACCATGCACCCTCGTCCTCGTATTCATAGCCGTAAAAGCTCGTTGTGTCTTCATCCTTTACGTATGCAAGGATAATTTCAGCGTTGCCTTCAGCGTTAACTGTTACTGAAAGGGTTGACTTTTCGGCAGAGTATACATAAACGCTCTCACCCTTTACAATTGTGCCTTGGGGTGTAGTTGGATATGTGTATGTATCGCCTACAAAGAGATTGCCCACTGTGTTTTCAGTTGTGTCAACCGCCTCGTCACCATCGTAGCAAACGGTTTTTACCTTAACAGAAGATAACTCACCCACCTCAATTGTGAGTGCTGGAGGTGTGGAGGTATTGGTATCGTAAATACGGATACCGCCCAAAGGTGCTGCCAAGCGGAAGGTTATTTCATCCATGCCTGCGTCAGCCATGTCCTTAACGTACTTAGTGAGCGCAAGTGAGGAAAGTGTAATTACTTCGCCGCTGGCTGTTTCACCCGAGGAGTTACCTGTCCGGATAGCATCGGTTAAGCCAAGAAGCGGAAGATTGCTGAAAGTACCGAAAGTGCTTGTACTGTTACTTGTACTCCATGTACCATTTACGCTGTTGCCGTAAACGGAAAGGCGTGCACCTGAAGATACCTGCTTAACATTTTTAACAGTCATTGTTAAAGTGACCTTCATGTCCTTTGTTGTATCTAAATCCTGAGGGATTTCAAAAGACACAAGAGCGTGACGTGCGGTGTTGAAGCCTGTACCGGAAAGGCTTGACTGGCTTGTAACAGTACCATCAAGGTCGGTAAAGCTTGATGCACCTTCCCAGCCTGTAGCACCTGTTGAAACAAGCACGTTGTCACCGTCGGTGTATTTCCATTCTTTACCGTTCGAATTAAAATATGCTGTTCTCACTGCGGTAATGGTGTTTGCCTCTGCAAAGCTGATTGCAGGAAGCATACCAATTACCATGCAAAGAACAACTAAAATCGCTGTTAACTTTTTCATTTTGTCTTTCTCCTTTAGTTTTATTAAGTAATTGCAACAATTTTTAAAGGAACAGGGACACACCTCCTGCATACGATAAGAAGGTGCTAACAAATCACCTACCTGTGAGTGAGGAATGTCCCTGCAACTTACAGCGGCAAGTTAATTCCGCCGTTCCAATTATTCTAATACTGCACCTCTGTTGCCGCTTGTTACCATGCGTGCATAGCGTGCAAGGTAGCCTGTTGTAACACGGGGCTCACGAGGCTGCCATTCTGCCTTTCTCTTAGCAAGTTCTTCGTCAGAAACCTTAAGGTTAAGTGTGCAGGCATCAATATCAATCTGTATAATATCGCCTTCACGAACAAGTGCGATAGGTCCGCCAACTGCCGCCTCGGGAGATACGTGACCGATGGAAGCACCACGGGATGCACCTGAGAAGCGACCATCTGTGATTAATGCAACTGTGCTGCCTAACCCCATACCTGCGATTGCAGAAGTGGGGTTAAGCATTTCTCTCATACCGGGGCCGCCCTTGGGGCCTTCGTAGCGGATAACAACAACGTCGCCTGCAACGATTTTGCCGCCCTTGATTGCCTCGATTGCATCTTCTTCACATTCGAACACTCGTGCAGGGCCTTCATGCTGCATCATTTCGGCAACTACTGCACTTCTCTTTACAACGCTTCCGTCGGGTGCAAGGTTGCCCTTTAATACTGCAAGACCGCCTGTGGTCGAATAAGGATTATCCATTGTGCGGATAACCTGGGGATTTTTGTTAACATGACCCTTTACAGCCTCACCTATTGTTTTGCCTGTTACGGTCATGCAGTTTTCGTTAAGTAAGCCCTTTTCACGAAGCTGGTTCATAACAGCGTATACTCCGCCTGCCTCGTTCAAGTCTTCCATGTATGTGGGGCCTGCAGGAGCAAGGTGGCAAAGGTTGGGTGTACGTGCGCTTACCTCGTTTGCAAGCTCAATGTCAAAGTCAAAGCCGATTTCGTGAGCAATGGCAGGGATATGTAACATACTGTTTGTAGAGCAGCCTAATGCCATATCAACTGTTAAAGCGTTCATGATAGCTTCCTTTGTGATAATGTCTCTTGGGCGGATGTTCTTACGATACATTTCCATTACAGCCATACCTGCATGCTTTGCCAGCTTTAATCTTTCGGAATATACTGCAGGGATTGTGCCGTTACCGGGCAAGCCCATACCAAGAGCTTCGGTTAAGCAGTTCATGCTGTTTGCTGTGTACATACCCGAACAAGAGCCACAAGTGGGGCACGCATTACATTCAAAATCCTTAACGTCTTCCTCGGTCATGGTACCTGCGGCGTAGCTGCCTACAGCCTCGAACATGGAGGAAAGGCTTGTTTTATGGCCCTTAACGTGGCCTGCAAGCATGGGACCGCCGGATACAAAAACTGTGGGCACATTAACCCTTGCCGCCGCCATGAGTAAACCGGGCACGTTCTTGTCGCAGTTGGGTATCATAACAAGTGCGTCGAACTGGTGAGCAGTTGCCATACACTCGGTAGAATCGGCAATAAGGTCACGAGTAACAAGAGAATACTTCATGCCTATATGACCCATGGCAATACCGTCACAAACAGCGATTGCAGGGAACATAATGGGAGTACCGCCTGCTGCTGCAACGCCTAATTTAACAGCCTGGGCAATTTTGTCAAGGTTCATATGCCCGGGCACAATTTCGTTATAAGAGCAAACAATACCTACCAGAGGCTTTTTCATTTCTTCCTCGGTCATGCCGAGAGCGTTAAAAAGCGAACGGTGAGGTGCCTGTTGCATACCTAATTTTACGTTATCACTACGCATTTAAAACATCTCCTTAATGGGTATAAAATATTAGAATAATTATACCACTACTCCCCTTTTCAGTCAACAGGAAAGTAACTGATAAAGAGCCTTTAAGGCGAGAGAAGTAATAACTAACAAAAAAATATCTGTTTATTCTTCATGAACTCAAGCTTTTCGATTTTGGTAAAATCGCACAAGCTTATTTTTTTGTTATTATTAATATTATTATTCTTGTTATTATTCTTGTTATTGTTCTTGTTTTTGTTATTACCACCGTTTGTTAACACTTGTTGACTTTCCCATCCTTTTTTGCCCTGATTTCGCCTTAAGGTGCGAGGAGCCCGACCCCATATGTCCTTTGCCTATATAATAACTCAAAGTACGGTTGTTTTTCGTCCCGAGTTTTAAAACCTGCCTCTAAAATCCACCGAAAGCTTTATACGGACCGCCGGGATTGATGGTCTCTACAATAATATCTTTGTAGTGTTTAGTGTTGAGTTTTAGTTTAACTTTTTGCGGGCGATTTGCAGTCACTCCTATAATATAACGTTATAATCAAACTCTGCTTTCAGTGTTTATTCCTTCATTCTGCACTAAAAAAGGACATCCGAAAGGATGTCCTTTTTTTATTAGTCTTCGTATCTGGGACGAGCGTGGTAATGAGTATGCAATAACTCATGGCTCTTATGTCCGCAGGGTTCACCAAGGAACTCATCGTAGAGCATCTTGATGTAGGGGTTTTCGTGACTCTTACGGAGAGGAAGGCTCTTATCTTCGTCGTAAATTGCCTTTGCACGGATAGATGCAATGTCCTTATCCATTCTGTCGCGGCTTGCTACGATAGGCTGACCGCCACCTGTGATACAACCGTTGGGACAAGCCA
>JAFUJG010000254.1 GCA_017468215.1 Clostridia bacterium
CTTCGTTGAACACTTCGATAAATTCGTTGCCGATAATCTTTCTCTTTGTTTCGGGGTCAGCTACATCCTTGAGCTTATCGAGGAAACGGTCTGTTGCATCGATATAAATAAGGTTTGCATCGAGCTGATTGCGGAAAACTTCGATAACGTTTTCGCTTTCGCCCTTACGCATAAGGCCATGGTTAACGTGCACGCAAACAAGCTGCTTGCCGATAGCCTTAATTAAAAGAGCTGCTACTACTGACGAATCAACACCGCCGGAGAGAGCAAGAAGCACCTTCTTATCTCCTAACTGCTTACGTGTGAACTCAACAAGCTCGTCAATATAGGCATCTGCCTGAGCCTTTGTTGTTATTCTTTCCATTGATTCGGGTCTTACATTTGAATTCCAATCCATAATCGTTTCCTCCTAATGTGTTATTTATTAAATACACTCAAAAAGGGTGCTATTCAAACAAGGGTGTCGAGAAATATCTCTCTGCGGTGTCGGGCAACACGGTAACAACTGTTTTGCCCTTACCAAGCTTTTTTGCCATTTTAATTGCAGCAGCAACATTTGTGCCGGAAGATATACCGCACATGATACCTTCACGACTTGCAAGCTCCTTTGCTGTGCGGATGGCTTCGTCATCGTTTATGATACATATGTCGTTGTATATTTCGGTATTTAAAATGTCGGGGATGAGCCCATCACCAATACCCATCTGGATATGTGTGCCGATGGAGCCACCGGAAAGAATTGCCGCATGCTCAGGCTCAACAGCCCAGATTTCCATATTGGGATTTTCTTTTTTGAGAGCCTCGCCTATGCCTGTTATTGTTCCGCCTGTGCCTATACCCGAACAAAAGCCGTGAATAGGACCGTTTACCTGTTCAAGTATTTCCTGTGCGGTTACATTACGCTGGATTTCGGGGTTTGCAGGGTTTTCAAACTGCTGAGGCACGAAAACATTGGGGTTTTCGTCTCTCATTCTAAGTGCGGTCTGCAAGCATTCTTCAATGCTGTCACCGATGTTGCCTGCATCGTGGATGAGAATAACCTCTGCATCGTAGTGCTCTACAAGCTTTCGTCTTTCCTCGCTGACCGAGTCAGGCATAATGATAACTGTTTTGTAGCCTCGTACCGCACCTACCAGTGCAAGACCTATGCCCTGGTTACCGCTTGTGGGTTCCACGATAATAGTGTCCTTTGTTATTTTGCCTTCGTCTTCAGCTTTTTTTATCATGTTGAATGCAGTTCTTGTTTTGATGGAACCGCCAACATTAAGACCTTCGAATTTTACCAGAATATCGGCAGAATCCGCATCAGCCAATCTATTAAGTTTTATAATGGGAGTATTACCCATTGCTTCCAAAATATTATTACAAATCATTACTACCTCCGGGAAATTACTGTAATACATATTATTCAAAACAGTTTCCCATTGTCTTTTTATTAGAAAATTATAGCACAGTTTATTTTCATTTTCAATATTTTTTATTGAGAATATAAAACAAAAAAAATGCAGTAAAAGGCGTTATTTTACTGCATTTTTGTTATATTATTTTCTTTTTTTGCCGGGCTTCTTTTTCATCATGCGGTCAGTAAGTGCAAAAAGGCAATCCCACAGTGTGAAAACACCCACCGATATCACAAGGCATCCAGCTGCCGCCGCAACACCTGTAAGTGCACCGCCGCAAACGAAATAGACCAGGCCTCTTGCAACGCCTATTACAGCAAGATAAATAAGGCATGCATATATGTAGTCGTAAACCTTACCGTCGTGCACAATTGCATGAGCCATTGACAAAACAGCAAAGTACATGGGGGTTACAAGTGCACCCAAAAGCAAATCAAAGGTAATGAGCATCATTGCAAGAGCATTTGTATGCAAAACTGCAAGAGCTATAACAGTGCGACGTGGCACGCTAAGGGTATTGCAAGAAATTTTTTGATTTTATCCATAAATATACACCTCTGAAATTAAAAAGAGTGCGGACTCTCCGCACTCTTAATTATAGCCTTATTTTTGACTATTGTCAACCTGCAATATATCTCATGGGGTCTACATAGTTTCCGTTATGAAGGATTTCGAAATGAAGATGAGGACCTGTTACACGGCCTGTTGAGCCTATTGTACCGATAACATCGCCTTCCTTTACGCTGTCGCCTTCCTTAACGTAGCTTGTTGTAAGGTGAGCATATGTTGTAACATAGCCGTCACCGTGGTCAATCATGATATAGTTGCCGTAACCGCTCTTTGTATCAGAGAAGGTTACCAGACCCATTGCAGGAGCATATATAGGTGTACCGGGCTTTGCTGCAATGTCGATACCGTTATGGTTTCTGCCCCAACGGCGACCATAGCCGGATGTGAAAGAACCCTCTGCAGGCCAGATAAGCGAATTTTCGTCAAGACCCGACATTTCGCCTGTACCCAGAACGGTGATTTCTTCTACAGGCTCTACCGTAACTGTTACAACAGGGTCAATATTGTGCTTTTTAACACCATTTTCATAAAATGTAATTTCTTTTTTGATGCCTCTGCCGTTAACACCCTGCTGAGTGCACATGGTAACGCCCTGAGGAATAGTGTCATCCTCTACAATTGTTTTTGCAAAAGGAATTTCTACTTCTTCTTCAACAACATCCTTGTATACAACAACAAAAAGATTGCTGTCTTCAATAAGCTGTACTGCTTCGTCAACGCTTACAAGCTCTGTAACAATGCCCTTTGCATTTACAATGCTGTAGCTTGTAAAAATTTCGGCATCTTCACGGTTAAAGCTTGCAACATAAGTTTCAACAGCCTTCTGTGCATCAGACTTTGTCTTAAGCTTAGCTACGCTTACGCCGCCTGCTTCAATGCTGTAGCAAACCTCTTTACCGCCTGCTGCTTCCACAATGCCACGGTAAATATCGCTGTCTGTCATTTCGTCAACGGAAGCTATTGTCATAACAAACCTAAGGTCAAAATCCAAATCGCCTCTGTTGTGCTCGGCAACATCTGTTGCCGCTTCAGTATACGCATCAAGTGCTTCCTGCTTGGAGGATATAACACCTACGTTTACATCTCCGTAATAAACATCGTAACCTAATGTATAATATTTTGTAACAAATCCCAGTGAAGCGATGAGCATAACTGCACAAAGCACTGCGGATAAAACTCTTGCATTTATATTTTTAATTGTGTTAAAGCAATCAGTCATTACAGTTGTTACGGATGTTTTATTATTATTTTCGTCCGTTCTTTTCTGCATTTTTTACACCTCAAATCTTTTTCACGTTACCTATTATACACAAATTTTTCCGTTTGTAAACCCTTTTTGTAAAACTTTTTTAACATTTTCGTAATTTTTTAATTTTTGTTAACAATTTCACCTGTCTTTAAGCCCCTAAACTTGACCTTAATTGGATATTATGATACAATGGAGTAGTTTAAAAGGCACTGTTTTAACAAGAAAAGGGCATATGGGGTTCGACTCCCCTCGCCTTATAAGGAGTGAAAATCCATGGAAAATGAAATCAACAAACAACCTATAACAAAAACTCTGAAAGATAATTATATGCCGTATGCCATGAGCGTTATCATCTCACGTGCAATTCCTGAGATTGACGGCTTTAAGCCTTCCCACAGAAAGCTTTTATATACAATGTATGAAATGGGGCTTTTAAAGGGCAACAGAACAAAAAGTGCCAACATTGTCGGCCAGACAATGAAATTAAACCCCCATGGCGACCAGGCTATATACGAAACCATGGTCCGTCTTACAGAAGGTCACGAAGCCCTTTTGCATCCCTTTGTTGACTCTAAGGGTAACTTTGGTAAGCAGTACAGCCGTGATATGGCGTATGCCGCTTCACGTTACACCGAGGCAAAGCTCTCGTCAATTGCCGCAGAGGTTTTCCGTGACATTGACAAAAACACGGTTGACTTTGTTGACAACTACGATGCAACAAAAAAAGAACCCTCCCTTCTTCCCTCGGCTTTTCCCAATATATTGGTAAACCCCAACCAGGGTATTGCGGTTGGTATGGCATCCAACATTGCATCCTTTAATTTAAGGGAAATATGCCAGGCCGCAAAGGCTCTTATGAAGGATGACAAGGCGGTTATTTCTGACTATATTACAGGACCGGACTTTTCTACAGGTGCATTTTTGCTCCGTGATGACGATGCCTTCAACCAGATTTATGAAACAGGCAGAGGCAGCATAAAGCTCCGTTCCAAATATAAATATGATAAAAAGAACAACCTTATCGAAATAACCGAGATTCCCTACTCCACATCTACCGAGGCTATTATCGACAAGCTGGCAGAGCTTATCAAGGCAGGCAAGCTTAAGGAAATAAGCGACGTAAGAGACGAAACCGATAAGACCGGTTTAAAGCTTACCATTGAATTGAAGCGCAGTACAGACCCCGAAAAGCTTATGGTAAAGCTTTTCCGCACAACTCCGCTGGAGGAGTCCTTCAGCTGTAACTTCAATGTGCTTATTAATGGTGAGCCCAAGGTTTTGGGCGTGCGTGGTATATTGAAGCACTGGATTGAGTTCCGTATGAGCTGTACAAAACGCCGTCTTGTGTACGATGCAGAAAAGAAAGCCGCAAGGCTTCACCTGCTTTTAGGTCTCAGGGAAATATTGCTCGACATTGACAAGGCAATCGACATTGTACGCAATACCGAAGAAGACGCAATGGTTGTTCCCAACCTTATGGAAGGCTTCCATATTGATAAAATCCAGGCAGAATATGTTGCCGAAATAAAATTGCGTAACCTTAACCGTGAATATATCCTTAAGAGAATTGAGGAAATTGATGCTCTCACAGCCGAAGTTAAAGATTTGAAAGAGGCAAGCGAAAGCACCCGCCGCATAAAGAAAATAATTTCGGACGAGCTTACTGAAATTGAGAAGAAATACGGCACTGACCGTAAGACAGTTCTTATGGACAACGTTGAAGATTCTGACGAGCCTGTTGTAGAGGAAGTTCCCGACTACAACGTTAAGGTATTTATGACCAAGGAGAACTACTTCAAGAAGATTACTCTTGTTTCACTTCGTTCGGGCGGCGAGCATAAGTTCAAGGAAGGCGATGACTTAGCCTTTGAATTTGATGCATCAAACCGTATGGATATGCTGTTCTTCTCGGATAAACAGAACGTATACAAAATGCGTCTTAATGACATTAAGGATACTAAGGCAAGCGCCATGGGCGATTATCTGCCCAATCTTCTGAACATGGAAAGCGGCGAAAAAATTGTTTATTGTATCCCCACCCTCAGCTATGACGGTTACATGCTCTTTGCCTTCACCAACGGTAAAATAGCAAAAATCGATATGCAGGGCTATGCCACAAAGACCAACAGAAAGAGGCTTACAGGCGGTTACTCCGACAAGGCACCGCTGGCAAATGCACTCTATATCAAGGAGGATTGCCTTGTTGCCGCATATTCCGACAACGGAAAGTGCGTAGTATTCGACACTAAGGATGTTCTCACAAAAACCAGCCGAACAAGCCAGGGCATTCAGGTTATGACCCTCCGCAAGAAGGCGTCGCTCTCTCATATTGCATCGGCAGAAGGCACCCTTGGTAATCCTAAGGATTACAAGGCTCGTTCACTTCCCTCTGCAGGCTACTTTTTAAAGGATGAAGACAGCGGCAAAAAACAGCTTACTCTGTTCTTCGAATAATTATGTAGGGCGACCTGTGGTCGCCCACTTTTGTATAAGGAGATTATCTATGCTTTACTTTAAAAACGATTATTCAGAAGGTGCACATCCTCTTGTTTTAGAGCACCTTTTAAAAACAAACCTTGAAAAGCTTGACGGCTACGGCGAGGATACCTACTCTGCATCCGCCAAGGAAAAAATCAGAAACGCAATAAATTGCCCTGGGGCAGATATTTATTTTATAGGAGGCGGCACACAGACAAATCAGGTTGTTATTGCAACAATGCTCTCCCGACACGAGGGTGTTATCGCCGCCACAACAGGGCACATAGCCTGTCACGAAGCAGGAGCTATTGAATATACCTCACACAAGGTTATAACCGTTCCGCAGTATGATGGAAAAATAAAGGCAGAGGATGTACAAACCCTTTGCGAAAACTTTTATGCAGACGATAGCCATGACCACATGGTTTTCCCGGGCATGGTTTACATTTCCCACCCCACCGAGTACGGCACGCTTTACACAAAAGCTGAGCTTGCAGAGCTTTCCGCAGTATGCAGGAGGTATAGCCTTCCTTTGTTTTTGGACGGTGCAAGACTGGGCTACGCTCTTGCAAGCAATACTGACCTTACCCTCAGTGATATTGCATCACTTTGCGATGTGTTCTACATAGGCGGCACAAAATGCGGTGCACTTTGCGGCGAAGCAGTTGTATTTACAAAGAACAACTGCCCCAAGCACTTTGTAACGCTTATTAAGCAGCACGGTGCTCTTATGGCAAAGGGCAGGGTTTTGGGTGTGCAGTTTGATGCACTCTTTACCAATAACCTTTACCTTGAGCTTTCCAAAAATGCTATCGAAACAGCACTGCTGCTTAAGGATGCATTCGCCGAAAAGGGTTATCGCTTCTTTATAAATTCGCCTACAAACCAGATTTTTATTATTCTCGAAAATGAGCACAAGAAAAAAATAGAAGAAAAGGTTGCCATCAGCTTTTGGGAAAAATACGACGATAACCACAGCGTTGTCCGCTTTGCAACAAGCTGGGCGACAAGTAAAGAAGATGTACAAAAGCTTATTGAACTTTTGTAATCTTCTTTGCCGTGATATCGCATTTGCCCAAGGTAAATATATCGTGTATGCTTGCTCACATATCACAAAAGAGGGATAACCATGAATGAAATTAACAGCATTATGAATATAAAAGAATACGGAAAAATCAGGATAAAGCTCTCTGAAATTATGGATGCAAAAGGAATTACTCGCAATGAAATACGCACCTTAACAGGTGTTAAATACGAGGTAATTGACAGATACTATAAGGCAGAAAATGTAGAACGCCTTGATTTGGATTTTTTTGCAAAAGCTTGTTTTGTCCTCAATTGTTCTATTTCTGATTTATTAGAATATGAAAAATAATTTTTATACCTTTTACTTAAATTTTTAAAAGCAAAAAGACACACCACTATGGTGTGTCTTTTTTTGCTTTTATCAGCTTTTTTACCCAAATGTCGCAAAGCTCTTTTGCAACCTCTGCTTTTGTGCTTTCGCCCACAATATTGAAGACCTCTTTTTCACGGTCGGGCACAA
>JAFUJG010000255.1 GCA_017468215.1 Clostridia bacterium
AATAATTTAAAACTGCTTCCATTTCTCTGGAAACCCATTTGTTTTTATGGTATAAAAGCTGTTTCCATACCTCAATTTCCAAATCTTCAACTTCTATATACCTGAGCTCACCGTTTTTTACCCTTTTATCGGCAACATAATCCGGCAACAAACCTATGCCTACGCCCTGCTTGATTATGTCGCATATGATGTCGGTGTTTCCTGTTTCAAGAACAGGCTTTACCGCCAGAGATTTTTCGCTGAGCTTTTCTTCAAATATGCGTATGTAGCTCATGCCTTTTTCTGTCAACACCATAGGATGCCTTGCAATATCCGCCATTTTTACCCGAGTTTCAATATTATAGTCAGGTGCGGCGATAAAATGCACCCCAACCCTTTCTTCTTTTGCAATTATGTACCCGCTGTTATAAATATGGCTGTCCAATGTCAGTATCATATCAACCTCGTTGTGGTCAACCATTCTGAGCATTTCTTCTGTACCTGCCTCTATAACCTTAAGGGTTATCCCTTTATTATGCTTGTAAAAGTGGGCGTAGTTATTCCCAAGCATATTTTTACACAGACTGGATGCCGTAGCAAGCACAATATGCCCGCTTGGCTCGGCAGTGGTATTCATACCGCCCTTTAACTCGTCCGTCATACGCTTTACATTATGTGCATAATCAAGAAGCTCATGCCCCTTGCGGGTAAGGGATATGCTATGGTTTATCCTTTCAAAAAGCTGACAGTTAAGCTCTCCCTCCAGCTGCTTTATCTGAAAAGACACCGTGGACTGTGTATACCCCAGTGCCGCAGCAGCCTTGGTGAAGCTGTTCATCTCCGCTACATATATAAATGTAGTTAAATTTTTAATGTCCATACCTAAATTTCCTTTCCTATTTGGCTTTTCCTTGAGGGTAAGGTGCAATCGATTTTTTCGATTGAGTTTACAAATATAATCAATTTGACTTATCTTGTGCTATAGTATATACTGTCTATGTTAAAATTTCAATAGAAAGGTCTAAGAAAAAATGAATATTTTCCAGCTTATTATCGATTATATTTATTATCTTTTTTCCAATTCTCAATTCATAACCTTTTATTTCCCCGCAGGGTTTGAGAAGGTTGACGGAAACTTTAATCCCGTGGGCGGTTTTGAAATAGGTATTCCGCTTTTGGCGATTTTGTTAATCCCCACAGGTATTTATTTTACACTTAAAACAAAATGCCTTATCGTACGTTTCTTCCCCGAAATGATTCGACTTACACTTGAGAAAAAGAAATCCGGTGACAAAAACAGTCTCTCGGGCTTACAGGCACTTATCGTATCCACAGCCACAAGAGTAGGCATGGGCAACCTTTTAGGTGTTGCTGCAGCAATTGCTTTTGGCGGTGCAGGCAGTGTTTTCTGGATGTGGGTAACAGCCCTTTTAGGTACTGCAACAGCATACATCGAAGCAACATTGGCTCAGCTTCATAAGGAAAAGGACCCTCTCTACGGGGGTTACCGTGGCGGCCCGGCTCAGTACCTTCACGCACTGTTTGCAAAGGGTACAGGCAAGAAAAAGTCTGTTATCGCTTGTCTTTTTGCAATAAGCGCACTCCTTTGCTGGGGCGGTATCAGCCAGGTTATCGGCAATAGTGTCGCATCTGATTTAACGGCAACCTTTAATATCAACCCCTTGTATACAGCAATCGCACTTGTTATTCTTTGTGCAGTAATTGTTCTTCGCAAGAACACAACTGTAAAGGTGCTTGATATCATAGTTCCCATTATGGCAGTATTGTATTTTATTGCCACAATAGTATTTGTAATTATTAATTTCCGAGCGCTCCCCGGCGTATTTGGAGATATTTTCTCACAGGCGTTAGGTTTAAAGCCTGCCGCAAGCGGTATCACAATCGGTACAATTATTTCCCTTGGTGCTCAGCGTGGTCTTTTCTCTAACGAAGCAGGCTCCGGTTCTGCTCCCTGTGCGGCAGCTGCGGCGGATATTGACAACCCTGTTAAGGGCGGTCTTCTTCAGGCATTGGGTGTATTTATTGATACAATCGTAATCTGTACTTGCACTGCTTTACTTATTCTCATTGCAAAGCCTGAAAGCACCATTCCTCCGGTTGTATTAAACGAAGCTATGAATTTCCACATGGGTTATGCAGGCGAAGTATTCATGTCAATTGTTCTGTTCCTTTTCTGCATATCTACACTTTTGGGCGTACTGTTCTATGCAAGAAGTAACGTGGCGTACCTTTTCGGCGACAACTGGACAAGCCAGACAATTTACAAGATTTTTGCTCTTGCAATGCTCTTTGTGGGTTGTATCTCCTCCACTACAGACACATGGCATCTTGCGGATACAGGTATTGCACTTATGACAGTATTTAACCTTATGGCACTTTTCCCCATGGCAAAAGAGCCTCTCCGTATGCTTAAAGACTACAAAAAATCTAAATAATAATTGATTTTAAAAGCCTTTGGGAATATAATGTTCTCAAAGGCTTTTTGTAGGTGTAAATACCCACATCGACCTGCAACTTCCCTCAATTCTTTAAAAGGTGGTTTTATTTATGAAAGTATTACTTGTTAACGGAAGTCCCCACAAGGAGGGCTGTACATATACAGCTTTAAGCTGCGTTGCAAAAGCTCTAAATGAGGACGGTATTGAAACAGAAATCATCAACGTTTCGAAAACCAACTCCGGATGTATGGGCTGCGGCTATTGCTTTAAAATGGGTAAATGTGTAAACGACACAGATATTGTCAACGAAACAATCGCCCGCCTTAATGAGTTTGACGGCTTTGTTTTTGGCTCGCCCGTACACTACGCCTCTGCATCGGGTGCTATTACCTGCTTTATGGATAGGCTGTTTTATTCGGGGTCAAAGGATTTACGTTACAAGGTAGGTGCTGTTGTGGCATCTGCACGTCGTGGCGGTACAACAGCAACCCTTGACCAGCTTACAAAGCACCTTACAATTTCCAACATGCCTGTGGTATCATCCTCATATTGGAACATGGTGCATGGCTCCACACCCGAAGACGTGTTAAAGGACGAAGAAGGCATGCAGACAATGCGCACCTTAGGGCACAATATGGCATGGCTTTTAAAGTGTATTGAGCTGGGTAAGGAAAACGGTGTTTCCCATCCTGCTCCCGAAGCAAAAATCAAAACAAATTTTATAAGATAACATAAAAACGACACGCAATGCGTGTCGTTTTTGTCGATATGTTGCTACAACTCGATATATTTCGCTTTGCGAAATTCGATATAATTTTCAGCAAGCTGAAAATTGCGATATGTCTGCATTTAAGGCGGACACTGATGCAGTGGTGATTTTATCAAATCACCACTGCATCTACAGCATCCTTAATGGATTTTTCCATTGCTTCTTTGCCGTATTTGTCAACTTCCATTTTGTTTTTAACTTCGCTGTGTGTAAGGCAGCCCGCACCGTTGATGCATCCGCCCAGACACGCCATGCCTTCGATAAAGTTATATTCAGGCATTTGTCCTGCTTTAAGCTTCTTTGATGCTACCAAAAGTGCCTTCATGCATTCTTCAATGCCGTTGCACACCAGGGGCTTTGCTTCAAAGTCAATATTTTGCTCACGGAGTGCCTGTGCTGCAGCTTCGCTCACGCCACCGCTTCTGGCAAAAATTCGTCCGTAGTAGGAGGCATTGTCCAGAACATCTTCGGGGAGCTTTTCAAGCTCAATATCACGGCTATCAAAGAGAGCCTGCAGTTCTTCAAAGGTAAGCACCTCGTCAACATAAGGCTTGCTTGCCTCTAACTTCGCTTCGCCCTTCTTTGCAGTACAGGGACCTATGAACACAACCCTCGCCTCGCTGTCGGTCTGCTTTATAAACTTTGACATTTCAACCATAGGCGAGAAGTTATGGGAAACATATGGGAGCATATCAGGAACCTGGCTCTTTATATACGACACAAACGCAGGACAGCAGGATGTTGTTAAAAAGCCCTTTTCGCTGAGCTCACGGCTTTCCTTTAATGCTACCATATCTCCACCAAGAGCCGCTTCTACTACGGTATGGAAACCAAGAGCCTTTAAGCCTGCCACTACCTGACCGAGCTTTGCATGCTTAAACTGGCTGTAAATTGCAGGTGCTACCACAGCATATACCCTGCCCTTGCCCTGCGCACTCTTTTTAAGCATGTCAATTACGTTAAGTATGTAGCTCTTATCCGTAATTGCACCAAAGGGGCACTTGTAAACGCAGGCGCCGCACTGTATGCATTTACTGTTATCGATAGATGCGCTCTTTCCGCCTTCTGCACTGATAGCCTTCACCTTACAAGCTTTCATACAAGGTCTCTCACGCTTTACTATGGCAGAGAAGGAACAGCTTTGTGCACACTGACCGCAGTTTTTGCACTTATCCTTGTCAATATGTGCTCTGTGGTCACGGTCAAAGTAAACCGCACCGAACTTACAGGACTCCTCACAGCTATGTGCAAGACAGTTACGGCAACTGTCTGCAACAACCTCATAGCCTGATGCAGGGCACTTATCACAAGCCATGGGCAGCACCTCAATGTTGTTGGGATTTTCACGGTTTCCGCCCATTGCCATTTTTACTCGTTCTGCTAAAATAGCTCTTTCCTTATTTATACAACAACGCATGGTAGGCTCATCGCCGGGAACAATAATTTTCGGGATATTCAAAAAGTTTCGGAGCAAAGTGTCGTCCCATGCCTCTTTTGCAACTTCCTTGAGCACCTGATACTTCAAATGCTGGACTTTTGTATCAAACTTTCTCATAACTCACGTAGCCTTTCTTCCACAAATGTAATTTTTTAAAAATAGCTCACTTTAATGCGTTTGCCCATAGCCTTTAAGCATTTTGTCAATTCTTCCACAAGATTCATCTTAATATTGAAGTTTATGGGCAAATCCGGGTTCTGGTGAGCAGGGTTAATAGCTCTGCCCACATAAAAGTTTATATCGGTTGCTTCTTCAAACAAAAGCCTCGAAATAAGCGCCGCACCGTCACGCTTAAAGTTCCAGTTTTCGTAAAGCTTGTTTTCGCCTATATAATCCTTTGCGTATTCAACAACCTTGTTAATGGTTATTACACCCTCGGTAACAAGGTCAACGCCCTCAATTTCTGCAATGGGAGGCACATCGGAGGATTCAAAGTTCAAGCTTGCCTTTAAGGGCTTGCCCAAATACTTTGCCGCAATAGAGCTTGTGGTACCTCCGCATACTATATGCTTGCCCTCCTTTGAGAAGAACAGTGCCATCATCCTGCCGGAGTCATCACGGTTAAAGGGAGGCCCGAACAAAAGATTCATGGGCTCACGCTTTCTTATGCGGACAACGCATGCAGTAGTATCGTCACCGGGTTTATTTGCGTACAGCTTATTACACTCGTCAACGAGTATGGTTGATAAGTTCTTTGCGGTATAACCGCAAATGCTCATCATTTCCATAAATTCGATAATTTCTTCCCTTTTCCAGCCGAAATTATATGCCATACCTATTCCTGCATGAGGGCAACCGTCGCTCATAGCGATAATGTGGTCATTTTCGCAAAGGTTAAGCCTGGATTTATAAATTTTCTTTCCGTCTATGGTCATTTCTGTTCTGGGATAGTCGTAATTTTTTCCGTCTCTCAGAACAATAACCTGGGGATTGTCATACTGAATAATTTCTGCAACAGACTGGTCTATAAGATGAATAATCGTAAAGGTGGAATACGCCACACCTCGTACGGAGCACACAGGCAGTGTTGCCGCAATTGTTTTTACACATTCCTCCAAGGGGAGTCCTGCCGCCATCATGGTGGAAATTATCTTCGATGTAAGGGTGGACAAAATGCTTGCCTTAACACCGCTTCCCAAACCGTCGGCAAGAACTATTACCGTGGAGGTTTCATCCTCCTGCTCAACAATATCAACATGGTCTCCGCAGAGTTCTTCACCGTAATGATTTATACTTTTGTATCCGATTTCAGCACACAAATCATTCATCAGCTATCGACTCCTTCAATTTAGAAAGTGCAATTTTTGTTTCGGCGGCAGTTTCGCCCAAGAGAGATGCAATTTCCTGAACAATACGCATCTGCTTTTCAACAACCTTGTCTGCAACCTCAACTGTCTGACGGCTTATGGATTCTTTCTTTTCTCGCTCCTTTTCCTCGTCGGTAACATCACGCAGTATGGCAACAAGCATTCTTGCAGCTTCATCGTATACTATGGTCTGGTCGGTATATTTTTTGTATTCTGCAAGGTACACTCTCTTATTGCGTATATCACGGTGAGTACTCAGCACCTCTACAAAATCCCTCGGGTCAAGTATACGTATAACAGGCTCGCCTAAAATGTCGGATGCATATCTTACGTTAAGCATCTTTCGTGCGGCCTCGTTAATCTGCTGAACCTCTAAGCTCTCATTAAGTGCAATAAGTCCGTTAGGGGTATTTTTAACTATTGTATCGGAAAAGCTTTCAGCCTTGTCCTTTAAGAAGGGCAGACACATGCTTATTTCAGCCTTGCCCTGGCATACGGCAACAGCCTTGTCACGGCAGGTGTTATAGCCGCAAAGACCGCAGTTAAGCTCATCGCTTGCCTTAAACTTACCCATCTGCTTTAATACAGCCATAATCTCATCCTCAGATGGCTTATTCACCCCGGAGGCAATATAGTCAAAGGTTTTTCTTATTTCAAAGCTGGGAGGCTGATTCACCTCAAAGTCCTCACTTCCGGCGTAGTTCTTTACGGCAACATAATCAGTAACAGGCGAATAGTTCTTATCTCCCATGGCGGGTCCGTTTACGCATCCGCCGTTGCAGGCAGACATTTCGATAAAACATTTTGTTAACCTGCCTTCTTCAATTTCCCTAAGTGCGTTCATGCAGTTTTCAACGCCGTCAATGGCAACGTATTCGTATCCGGGAGCGTTGCAGTCCATAGTTTTTAAAATACCGCCTGTAACAGGGAAAAACCTTGCACGGCTCTTTTCGTAGGAGTCAATATCCTTTTCAAGAGTTATATTTTCGTCTCTAAGCCACTCCTCCAGTTCCTCAAAGGTGAGGGCAGCATCAATAAAGTCGCCGCAAATATCCGCCTCGTCCTTTTTTGCAATACAAGGGCCTATAAATACAACCTTTGCGTCAGGATAACGCTTTTTTATAGCCTCGCCGTGAGCCTGCATAGGGCTGAGAACATCAGCAAGGTACATAAGTGCCTTGGGAAAATACTTCTGTATAAGTAAATTAATGCTGTGACAGCAGGAGGAAATTAAAATTTCTCTGTCTTCTTCACGGAGCATTCTTTCATATTCGTTCTTTACAACTGTTGCACCGATTGCAGTTTCTTCATCGTCGGTGAAGCCGAGCTTTTTTAAAGCCTCTGCCATTTTTTCAATGCCCACCGACTTGAACTTCGTAATAAAGGACGGTGCTATGCTTGCAATAACAGGGCTTCCTGACTGAATAAGCACCCTTACCTTTTCTACCTCGCTTACAACAACCTTTGCATCCTGGGGGCATACGGCATAGCATCTGCCGCAAAGGATACATTCGCTGTCGATAATATGAGCCTGGTTTCCGGAAAAACGGATAGCCTTCACAGGACAGTTACGGATACATTTATAGCAATTTTTACAGTTGCTTTTCTTTGATATCATACAGCTTGACATAAAGCCTACTTCCCTTCAATCAGATTTTTACAAGAACCTTTTCACGGAAAAACTCCTTAAAGCTCTCGGGTGTAATGCCTGTATAGGTTTCATCATCTATAATCACAGTAACACCCTCACGGTTACATTTACCTGTGCAGAAGCTACCTGCAAGGGTAATTTCTGCATCTAAATCGTGAGCTTCGATGGCTGCCTTAAACTTTTCAACAAGCTCATATGAGCCCTTCAAATGACATGAGCTGCCTATACAAATCTGAATAATCATATTTTCTTTAAAACCTCGCTATTAAAAAAGTTTTCAGCAGTATCGGGTGTTACAGAGTAAATCTGTCCGTCAATTTCAAGGCACACGCCGTCACGGCAGCTGCCCAGGCAAAATGTTCCGCCCAGCTCTACCTTATCCTGCACGCCTTTTTCTTCAATAAGTCTTTTAAAGGTTTCCACAACTTCACGTGAGCCCTTAACGTGGCACGAGCTTCCTATGCATACTGTAATTTTCATTTTCCAAATCTCCTTATTTAATCAAAAATCAGTTTTTTCAATCCATTCCAAAAGCAAGTTTTTATCTGCCTCTTTAACATCCACACTCATTGCAGCCGCAACAATGGGGAACCACTTATAAACGTATTCCTTCGCCTGGCCGCTTTTTTCCAAATACAGACTAAGGTATTTATCTGCCATGTCCTTTTTGCCTGCAAGCCTCATATACAGACAGGTTCTCACAACGTCAGCAGGAGCATTGCCCTGGGCTGCATGAGACCAGTCGATTATATAAATTTTTCCGTCCTCGGCAAGTGTCACGTTTGAAGGTGTAAAGTCACCGTGACAAATCTTTAATCTGCTGGGCATTTCCAGTATCTTGCGGTGCAGGTCAAACCTTGTAATTGCATCAAGCTCACTTTCCATAATTTTGCTTGTAAGCTTGTCATTAAGCCTGTTCATAATACGGCAGGGCTTTGAAAAAATCTCCATATGCAAATCAACCATTTTTTCAAGGTATTCGTCTGTTTTTTCGGGGTTTTCCTCCATAAGCTGTTCAAAGGTCTTACCTGTTATGTATTCAGATACAATCGACCATTTTC
>JAFUJG010000256.1 GCA_017468215.1 Clostridia bacterium
GAGAAGACCGTGATTTAAAACAAACAGATTTAGCAGAAATTTTAAAGACCAACCAAAGTTATTATGCTAAATATGAAAATGGCAAAAGACCAATTCCTGTTGACAGAATAATTACACTGTGTAAATATTACAATTTATCTGCCGATTATATTCTCTGTTTAACAGACGACCCACGACCATTAATCAAATAACAGTAATTGTAGCTTTTCGGCGGGGGTGCGGGTGTCCGGTGGACACCTCTGCTAGAAGTAAGCACCGACCGAACCGGCAGGTGAGACACAAGACCCCGCCCTACCATTATAATTGCAACGCAGTTCCAACACTTTGCACTTTGCGTTTTGCATTTTACACTTTACATTCCATATTGTACAAAAATTGGTTAAAATTTTATCAAACTTCGTCATTTTTTAGAACTAAATCTATTTACATTTTGCTATAAAAGTGTTATTATTTATAATGTATGAATATGCATACTAATTTTATATTTAATTCCATTAAGGAGGAAATACAAAATGGCAGAAAACAAGACACCCATAGTTAGACAAAAGAAAACTATGGACGGTAATACTGCTGCTGCTCACGTATCTTATGCGTTTACAGAAGTAGCCGGTATTTACCCAATCACACCATCTTCACCTATGGCTGACTACGTTGACCAGTGGTCTGCACAGGGAAGAAAGAACATTTTCGGCACACAGGTTAAGGTTGCTGAAATGCAGTCAGAAGCAGGTGCAGCAGGTACTGTTCACGGTTCTCTTGCAGCAGGTGCTCTCACAACAACTTATACAGCTTCTCAGGGTCTTCTTCTTATGATTCCTAACATGTATAAGATTGCCGGTGAGCTCCTTCCTTCAGTTTTCCACGTATCAGCTCGTTGCGTAGCTTCACACGCTCTTAACATCTTCGGTGACCATTCAGACGTTTACGCTTGTCGTCAGACAGGTTTCGCAATGCTCGCTGAAACAAATACACAGGAAGTTATGGACCTTGGTGCAGTTGCTCACCTTGCAACTATCGAAAGCCGTGTTCCATTCCTCAACTTCTTCGACGGTTTCCGTACATCTCACGAAATTCAGAAGATTGATATCTGGGATTATGAAGACCTTAAAGAAATGACAAACATGGATGCTGTTAAGGCATTCAGAAAGCATGCTCTTAATCCTGAAAGACCTGCTACTCGTGGTTCACACGAAAACGGTGACATCTTCTTCCAGCACAGAGAAGCATGTAACTCATATTATGATGCTACTCCTGCAATCGTTGAAAAGTACATGAACAAAGTAAACGAAAAGCTCGGTACAGACTACAAGCTCTTCAACTACTACGGTGCTCCTGATGCAGAAAGAGTTATCGTTGCTATGGGTTCAATCTGTGACGTTGCTGAAGAAGTTATCGATTACCTTACAGCTAAGGGTGAAAAGGTTGGTCTTGTTAAGGTTCGTCTTTACAGACCATTCTCAGCAAAGGCATTCTGCGAAGCTATCCCTGCAACAGCTACAAAGATTGCTGTTCTTGACAGAACAAAGGAACCCGGTTCAATCGGTGAGCCTCTCTTCCTTGATGTAATCGCTGCTCTTAACGAAATGGGCAGAACAGCTAAGGTTTGCGGCGGTCGTTACGGTCTTGGTTCAAAAGACACACCTCCATCAAGCATCTTTGCAGTTTATGAACACCTTAATGCTGAAACACCGGCTCGTCAGTTTACTCTTGGTATCCACGACGACGTTACTCACCTTTCACTTGAAGAAAAGCCGGCTCCAAACACAGCTGCTGAAGGCACAATCGAATGTAAATTCTGGGGTCTTGGCGGTGACGGTACTGTTGGTGCTAACAAGGACTCTATCAAGATTATCGGTGACCATACAGATAAGTATGTTCAGGCTTACTTCCAGTATGACTCAAAGAAAACAGGTGGTATTACAATTTCTCACCTTCGTTTTGGCGACAGCCCAATCAAGAGCCCATACTACATCAATAAGGCTGACTTCGTAGCTTGTCACAACCCATCTTACGTTGAAAAAGGCTTTAAGATGGTTCAGGACGTAAAACCAGGCGGTGTATTCCTTATCAACTGCCAGTGGAGTGCTGACGAACTTAATGCTAAGCTCAACGCTGAAACAAAGAAATATATTGCTGAAAACAATGTTCAGCTTTACACAGTTAACGCTATCGACCTTGCTGCTGAAATCGGCCTTGGTAAGCGTACAAACACAATTCTCCAGGCATCATTCTTTGCTCTTGCAAACGTTCTTCCTAAGGATGAAGCAATCGGCTACATGAAGCAGGCTGCTATGAAGTTCCTTAAGAAGGGTCAGGATATCGTTGACATGAACCATAAGGCTATCGACGCAGGTTTCGGTGCATTCGTTAAGATTGACGTTCCTGCTGACTGGGCTAACGCGGTTGACACAACAGAAGCAACAGCTTCTAAGGGTGCTGAAAAGCTCGTTAAGATGGTTGACAACATCATGCTTCCTGTAGGCAAGATGGATGGTGACTCAATTCCTGTTTCAACATTTATGGACCACGTTGACGGTCAGTTCGAACAGGGTGCTGCAGCTTATGAAAAGCGTGGCGTTGCTGTTATGGTTCCTGAATGGGAAGCATCAACTTGTGCACAGTGTAACAAGTGTTCTTATGTATGTCCTCACGCTACAATTCGTCCATACCTTCTCACAGAAGAAGAAGCTGCAAATGCTCCTGAATGTGCTCAGATAGTTGACAAGAAGGCTGGTAAGGGCAAGGGCGTTTACAAGTATTCACTTGCTGTTTCTCCGCTTGACTGTATGGGATGTGGCGTATGTATCGGCGTTTGTCCTACAAAGTCACTTAAGATGGTTTCTCGTGAGAGCCAGGACTACAAGCAGGAAGCATTCCAGTACATGGTTGAAAACGTAACAGTTAAAGATGATGTTGCTGATAACACAGTTATCGGTAGCCAGTACAAGACTCCACTTCTTGAGTTCTCAGGCTCATGTGCAGGTTGTGCTGAAACAGCTTATGCAAGACTTATCACACAGCTCTTTGGTGACAGAATGTACATTTCAAACGCTACAGGTTGTTCATCAATTTGGGGCGGTCCTGCTGCAACATCTCCATATACAACAAACAAAGACGGTCACGGTCCTGCATGGGCTAACTCACTCTTTGAAGATAACGCTGAACACGGTTACGGTATGTACCTTGGTCAGAAAGCAATCAGAAACCGTCTTATCGATGATGTTAAGACAATTCTTGAAAACTGCAACACTCCTGAAAACGTAGTTGAAGCAGCTAACGAATACCTTGCAACTCTTGAAGACGGTAGCAAGAACGGTGCTGCTACAGATGCACTCGTTGCTGCTCTTGAAGGCTTCGATTGCGATTGCGAAATGAAGAAAGACATTCTTGAAAACAAAGAATACCTTTCAAAGAAATCTGTATGGATTTTCGGTGGCGACGGTTGGGCTTATGACATCGGCTTCGGTGGTGTTGACCACGTTCTCGCTGCAGGTGAAGACGTAAACATCATGGTATTCGATACTGAAGTTTACTCAAATACAGGCGGTCAGGCTTCTAAGGCTTCTAACATCGGTCAGGTTGCACAGTTCGCTGCTGCAGGTAAGGGCATCGCTAAGAAGAGCCTTGCTGAAATCGCAATGAGCTACGGTTACGTTTACGTAGCACAGATTGCTATGGGTGCTGACAACAACCAGACAATTAAGGCTATCACAGAAGCTGAAGCTTACAATGGTCCTTCAATCATCATCGCTTACGCTCCTTGTGAAATGCACTCAATCAAGGGCGGTATGGTTAACTGCCAGGCTGAAATGAAGAAGGCTGTTGACTGCGGTTACTGGAACATGTTCCGTTACAACCCAGCTCTCAAGGCACAGGGCAAGAACCCATTCACAATTGATAGCAAGGAAGCTAAGACAAGCTACCGTGACTTCCTTATGAACGAAGCACGTTACTCATCACTTTCTCGTGCATTCCCGGAAAGAGCAGAAGTTCTCTTCGCTCAGGCTGAGGAAACAGCTAAGGAAAGATATGAACACCTTACTCGTCTTCAGGCTCTCTATGCTCCATAAGAAGACTAATTATCGTTTTCTTAATAACTTTCAGGACCTATCCGCAAGGGTTGGTCCTTATATTTATGTTTTATTCCAAAACAACTCGTTATTAAAATTGTATGTTAACTCATTGGGATAATTTTGTAGGGGCTGGGCGACTCGACAGCCCGAAATGAGTGTATTGATAAACCAACAGCGGGACGCCGAGTCGTCCCCTACATTTCCATTTATTATCTATTCTTTAACAGGGCTGATGAGGTGTTGTAGGGACAATTCATGAATTGTCCGTTCCAAAGTGTGCTGATGTTTTTGCGGTCGCTTCGTGAAGCGACCCTTCAGGGTTTGTGTTCTATATAAAATTTCTAAACAAATCGGAGTTTATCGATGAAGTGTAAAATGGAAAACGGAAAGTGTAAAACGAAGGGGTGCGGGCATCCAGTGGATGCCGAATTAGCACTGTCTGAGCCGGTAGGCGAGTATCTGCGACGCTGATTTTATTACAATTGCAAC